>NZ_JBHIQZ010000010.1:0-68002 GCF_042196865.1 Bartonella sp. AC130YNZD | reverse complement strand
TGTGCATTAGCACCAAAGCTAAAACAGCCCAATGATAGGAACCGTGTGCCTATTAATAAAACAATCCCTGCCGAAATTAAGCGAGGAGACAGATGAAAACAAAACAAGCAAAACCAGTGAAAGCCGAACAACTTAGAAGTTATTATGAAGAAAGCCGTGGCTTAGAACGTGATCTTATCAATGAATTTATAAGGTCGCGCAGAACGGCATGGCGTGTTGCGAGTACTGTGGGTCTTTTTGGCTTATTCGGTATGATATGTGGAGTTGTTGGATTTTCTCAACCAGCTCCAACTCCCTTAGTATTGCGCGTTGATAATACGACGGGTGCAGTTGATGTTATCTCAATCATGCGTGAACACGAAGAAAGCTATGGTGAAGTTGTAGATAGATATTGGCTAAATCAATATGTGCTTAACCGCGAAACTTACGACTACGATACTATTCAACTGAACTATGACACAACAGCACTTTTAAGTGCGGCATCTGTTCAACAAGAATATTATAAAATCTATGATGGAGAAAATGCACGGGACAAAGTGCTTTCCAACAAAGCACGTATCACAGTTAAAGTACGATCAATCCAGCCTAATGGACTCGGTCAAGCAACTGTACGTTTTACGACTCAGCAACTTGACAGCAACGGTGCTGCTACTGGACCAAAACAGCACCAAATTGCAACAATTGGTTACACCTATGTTGGTGCACCCATGAAATCATCTGATCGATTGCTTAACCCCCTTGGTTTTCAAGTAACAAGTTACCGTTCTGACCCAGAAATACTGTTGAATGATTAAGGAATTGATTGTTATGAAAAAACTTGCGTTCGTTGTTCTATTGTCTTCGTTTTCTTCTCTTTATACGGTACCTGTGCAGGCGCTCAAAAGTCCATCAAATTCACAATATGATCACCGCATTCGCTATATAACATATAACGAAGCCGATGTGGTTCAAATTGAAACAGTTCTTGGTGTGGCAACACATATTATTCTTGAAGAAGGTGAACAGTACATAACTCATGCCTTTGGCGATTCTGAAGCCTATGCCTTTGCTCATAAAGGGCGGCATATTTTTATTAAACCAAAAGCAGAACTTGCCAATACCAATCTCATCGTTGTAACCGACAAACGGAGTTATAAATTCCGACTACAATTTCGGAATGACCGTGCGGGATCAACATATGAATTGGCTTTCCATTATCCCGATTCAAACGATGAAAAGTCAGAAGAAAACAATCGACGCCTTGCGATTGAACGTGGTTTTCACCAAAGCGTCAACGGCTATAATCTCAGTTATACCATGAGCGGTCACCAAGATATTGCTCCGATAAATGCTTGGGACAATGGGCGTATTACTTACTTCAAATTTCCCGCTAACATGGATATGCCATCGATTTATGTCGTAGATGCTGAAGGCAATGAAAGTTTAATACCACGCACCGTTATCGGCAGTTCTAATGATATTATCGCCGTTCATAAGGTCAATCCTAAATGGCTCATACGGCTTGGTAAACGCGCTCTAGCTGTTTTTAATGAAGCCTATGACCCCAATGGCGTACCAAACACAACAGGGACAGTATCTTCGGTGGTTTATCGTATCAATAAAGGAGGAAAATGATGTTTGACAATAAGGAAGGAGAGGGAAAAGGTACAAAACTGGACAACGTCGAGCAAAAACATATTGAAGGTGCCTATGGAGGGTCGGAACTAGGTTCTGAACGTCGTCCGACAATTCCAGGTACCCGTGCATTGTTAATGGTAGGACTTATTGTCATAGTAGCGATACCGATTGCCTTGACTTGGAAAGCTTTTAAAATGCGTAATACCGTGGAGGTTGAGGAAGAAAAACCACAACAAATAGTACAGCAAATTATACCAAACTATGTCCCTCGGATTATAGAAGAGCCAAAGATTGTAGAAGAAGCAGAAAAATCAACACAAATAGAAGATTCAAACTTGGATATTCCACCGGCCTTGAGTAAACTTCTTCAAACAGCCATTCCTCCACATATGCTCCAAGATTCTGAAGAATTAGCACGCAAGCGTATGCTCAGTTCTAGCCTTAACAACGGTGGTAGCGAAGGATCTACAGATACAAATAATAAAGCATCGAATAATGATAGAGGTAATGGCGTATTATTTGATAACCTTCAGCCCGTGCGTTTAGGTCAATCACATGCGATGCAACTTCGTAACCGTGACTTTTTGATTACACAAGGAACGCAAATAGATTGTACGTTAGAAACAAAAATCATTACATCACAACCCGGAATGACGACGTGTCATTTAACACGCGATATTTATTCCACGAGTGGACGTGTTGTTTTGCTTGACCGTGGTTCTAAAGTCGTTGGTTTTTACCAAAGTGGCATACAACAAGGACAAACGCGCGTGTTTGTGCAATGGTTACGCATTGAAACGCCTTCTGGTGTTGTTGTCAATCTTGACTCACCAGGCACAGGTCCTCTGGGTGAAGCGGGTATTGGTGGCTGGGTTGACAGACATTTTTGGGAACGATTTGGTAGTGCAATTATGGTAAGCATTATCGGTGATTTAGGAGAATGGGTAAGAGGAAAAGTTGGTAAAAGCAGCAAAGAAAATAAAGATAACTCACAAAATAAAGGAGCTCAGAATGCTGAATCTATAGCAATCGATGTTCTTCAGAATTCCATCAATATCACACCAACACTTTACAAAAACCAAGGCGAACGAGTAAATATTTTTGTTGCTCGTGATCTGGATTTCAGCGATGTCTACAGTCTCGTCACACGTTAACCCGATACAAAAAGATCAAGCAGTTTTTCAGCTTCTGCAACCGCTTGATTGTTTTTTAGAAGATCCCACGATCACTGAATTATCGATTTGCCGCCCCTGTGAAGTATGGACGAAAAGCTTTAAGGGTTGGCAAGTACATAGCGTACCAGAGTTAACAACCACTTTTTTGCAAACGCTTATTACAGCTATTATCGTTTATAATGGTATGGCTCCCAGAAGTATTAATTATGTGCTCTTGCCTGGAGGACAACGTGGTACAATTATACAAACACCAGCTGTTGTTGATGGTGCTCTTTCCTTTGTAATTCGTAAACATTCTCTCATAGTTAAAACGTTAGAAGAACTCAAAGAAGAAGGGGCTTTTGACGATTTTTCTGATGTAAGTTTTAATAAGCCTTCAGCAAAAGAAGCCAATAACTTGTTATCGAGGCAGGACTTCACACGGTTGGAACCATTTGAAGTTCAACTCTTACAAAGTAAACGTGAGGGAAAAATTCTTGAATTTTTGGAAGAATGTGTCCTTCACAAACGCAACATTATTATTGCAGGCAAAACAGGATCTGGTAAAACAACATTTGCTCGCTCTTTAATTGAAAAGGTCCCTGTAGAGGAGCGTATTATCACAATTGAAGATGTTCATGAGCTTTTTCTACCAAATCATCCCAATCATGTACATATGATTTATGGTAACAATGTAGGCCGTGTTTCAGCTGAAGAATGCCTAGATGCGTGTATGCGTCAGTCGCCTGACAGAATTTTTCTCGCTGAATTGCGAGGCAATGAAGCATGGGAATATCTCAATTCGCTCAACACTGGTCATCCCGGATCGATTACAACAACGCATGCCAACAGCGCTTTGCAGACATTTGAGCGATGTGCCACCTTGATTAAAAGATCAGAAATTGGCCGGCAACTCGAGTTAGAAATGATAAAAATCGTTCTCTATACAACAGTTGACGTAGTGTTGTTCTTTAAAGATAGAAAACTCTCTGAAGTCTTTTACGACCCGATTTTTGCTAAATCAAAAATCGCTTAAGGGGAGCTTCCTCTCTCGGTAATATGAAGCAAACAAAAATAGCCGTAACTAATTGTTACGGCTATTTATTTAACTTTTCCTATTCTCTTTGCTTCTCCAATGGATTTTCTACACTCTTCATGAAGAAAAAAAGAAAAAAGTTAATAGACAACAACTCTACGAGAAAACCAAATTATACATAAGGCTCTCTCTATTCTCTTGCCTTTGATCATTCTTTCCATTTACCTTTTGAAAAAGTATCTTTGATGCAAAAAAGAAAAAATAGCTGCAAAATAAATATTTAAACAAAAGAAAAGAATAAATTTTGATTCGCCTATCAATGAAAGCTTCGTAAAATAGATACTTTCGATCATCACAAACAATTATCGTCATCAAGACCAAAACTTATCGTTTAAAAATTCTAAGTGCTATCTTCAAGTGATTAATAAATGTGTTTTTTAACCAAACAATCTCCAAATACGGAAAACCTCATACGAAATAAATTATCATTTCAATTTAGCATCCATAAACCACATTCTATTTGGTAATAAAAAGTATAGTGGCATATCAACGTCTTCTTCGGACGAAGAAAGATTCTTAACCTCCAGTTGTTCGTAAACAACCAAATTTCTCTTAAGCAAGCTTTGCTAACCATATCACGTGGCTTATGTCCCTCTCCTAAAGACGATATCCATAGATTATATAAGGTAAGCTCTACTCTGAATATTCCTGCTCTCTTCTCTGCACCTCAAAAAGCAAAAATTCCTAAAAGCACAGATCTACAATCACTCTTCTTAAGATGCATCACATTGTCTTATAAAGAGTGTTCATTATTTTACGTGTTGGATAAAAGATCTTAATACCGTAGGATTCTCTCATTTCAAAGCTGTTTATTAACCAAAACCATGTCTCTTGCACATTATAAGTAAATAAAGCCGTATAGAATGAAACTGTACAAAAAGCACTAAAAATGCCTTTTATAAACCATCCAAAATGCCCAAAATTGTCACAATATTGGGAGTTTGCAAAGTGTCTAATGGCGCCCAACTTGCTCTTTTATGAAGTGTAAAAATGGAGATGCTCTATAAATTTTATATTATTCATCGGAGCTTTACCATTATACCATCCACGAGCTCTGTAGTGAAATAAGCTTAGGCACCTTAAAGAAAGGTTTCTTAAAAACAAGCGTGTAAATTGACAAGCAAAGTGTATTTGGTTCGGGGCGTTCTGTTTTACATAAGGGTTTTGATCTTATTAAAGAACGAGAGAAAGAAAAGCGTGAAGCAATGCGTAATCTCTATTATTTAAAAGACATTACTCTAGATGCTTTTAAAAGTCGTAAAGCAGAATTTAAAAATGATGCTAAAAATGGAAACTGGTTTGCACCTTTACAGCTTCATATTCTCCTCAAATTAGGAGGCTGTATAGCGACTTTCAAAGATTACGCCAACAGAGATACATAATACTCTTAACTCCCATCTGATAAGTGAAAGCTGCAACAGCAAAAGCTCTTTTAGAAAAACAACGCCATAAAGTCATTAATAAACCGGCAATGAATTGGAGAAATGTTTCAGATTTTTATCAAACACTCTGCAAAGCAACAATAATGATACAACTGGCTTTGCATCTGCTTATTCTTACAGGTGTTCGTACCCATCTCTTGCATCAATTCGTGAAGATCAGATTGAAGAGGATATATGAACAATTCTTGGCTCGAGAATACGAACGGTCTGCGTGATACTACAGGAGATTTCGCATGCCATTATGATCACAAATATTAAAAATTTTAAAATAAGCACGCTTGTTTTTTCGCAATGATTTCTGTTTTCTGTAACCGGTCGTAGTCCTTATTAATGTGAATTTCCTATCACAATATATAAGAGAGATTAGACTAAAAACCTGTCCACGTAGATTTCGCTCTCATTTACGTAATTGGCTAACAGACTCCACCTATCACACCTCAAAGGACGAAGCCTCTTAACACGCAAACTAATCTGCAAACAATCCGCCCCCTCGCCTAGCAGATTTCACCTTCTAACCACTCTAATTACCACATCCTAAATACGATAGTGTTTTATGGCACAACAGAATAAATACCAAAACAATGACTGATTATACCGTTAATACTTGGACACCTCTTTTTCATGTTAAGAAATATCTTTTATGCTGAAAAATAAAAAACACTTTTACTGCTTAAACAACTTTCTTAGGCATACATACAAGAACAATGAAATACCCTAACATAATAAATAAGATATAAACCTAGAAATCTCTATTTTTTATAGATAAAAACATATAAAATCAAAACCTCCGAAACTCGTCAAAATACAACATATTTTCTTTGATTATTGAATTTATTCAACTCAAACGAACCTACAAACACCGCTTATTCCACATTCGCAACATGTGTTCTTAGAATTCTTACTATCGTTTTCTAAATTTTTAGAGAAACCTATAAATTTGCTATTTTTCAAACGTCTTATCTGCTCTTTAATGAATTTAAATCTATGACGTTACAATAATTTTAAATTACTTCCCCCTGAACTGTATGATCTATCTCTACAATAGATAGGGATTTTACGTTCTCCATTTTTTAAGAACTATAAATTTTGTTTTTTAATGCTATTAACAATCCAATCTTTAAAATAAAAAATATGACCTTTAAATATATAAATGATGTTATCAAAAATTCCTAATCCCTGAATATTCGCAATGTTTTCGATATTATAATAAACGTATCGTAAAATGACAAACTGTCATAATGATCACTTCTTTGTATTTCATATGAATAATTTACATGCGTTATAATATTTGTATCAGCATTTATTTTTTGTGCTATATTTATACAGAGTGATCTTTTTTATAAAAAATGATCAATTGAATCTGCGTCAAAGTATAAATTATGATGCGAATTTAATAAAAATAAAAACACATGGCATATTGATTTTATTGTTTTTACATAGAACGCTATTTAAAGTATAGTTTACTCGAAAGACTAATGCCTTTTTAAAGGCAATAATAACTATACTAACCGCCTCATAGAAGCCAATAAATTTTTAGAGATTAAGCCTCAAAGAGGCACAAAAAACACGCACAATTTTCTATTTTTCTTTTTACTGTTCATTAATCGGTTAATTTTCAAAGATAATATTCAACTATGAGCTTTCTGCTCAGCCATTGCAAGAATTGCTTAAATTTTTAGGGATTACTTCACTTTTAGAATGATGATAGCTACTGCGCCCCCATAAGCAGCCGATCTTCTTTTAGAGATTTAATTGCTAAAAGGAGATACAATTTCCCACCTTGCGCTTTATTTTGATCAATCAGTAAATTTTCAAAGGCGGCGTTCAACCATGAGTTTTTTAATTTCAGCAATCGCTTTCGCTGGATTTAATCCCTTTGGACAAGTTTGCGCACAATTCATAATCGTATGGCAACGATAAAGGCGGAAAGGATCTTCTAAATTATCAAGACGTTCACCACACATCTCATCACGTGAATCCGCAATCCAGCGATAAGCTTGAAGCAAAACAGCGGGGCCCAAATAACGATCACCGTTCCACCAATAACTTGGACATGAAGTCTGACAACACGCACACAAAATACATTCATAAAGGCCATCGATTTTTTGGCGATCGGAGTGACTTTGTAACCATTCTTTTGCAGGTTCAGGAGAAACTGTTTGCAACCAAGGCTCAATGACTCGGTGTTGTGCATAAAAACGCTTTAAATCAGGAACCAAATCTTTAACAACCGGCATGGAAGGCAACGGATAGACCTTAATGGGATGTTTTACATCATCCATCCCTTTGGTACAAGCTAATGTATTGGTTCCATCAATATTCATCGCACATGAACCACAGATGCCTTCACGGCATGATCGACGAAGTGTCAAAGTTGGATCAATATGGTTTTTAATAAACAAAAGCCCATCAAGAATCATAGGACCACAAGCAGAACGATCCACATAATAAGTATCTAAATGAGGATTTTCTTCATCATCAGGCGACCAACGATACACGTGAAATTCCGTCAGCTTTGTAGCACCTTCAGGTTTAGGCCAAACCTTTCCCGGTTTTACTTGAGAATTTTTGGGAAGCTTAATTTGTACCATATTTCATTCTCCCCTTAATAAACCCGTTTTTTAGGTGCAATGCGCTTTAAATCGATCCCACCATCAGCTTCAGATGTTAACGGGTCCACATGGACAGGTCGATATAATAATGTCACCTTACCCTCTTTTGACAAATGTGAAATCGTATGTTTACGCCAGTTTTTATCATCACGCTCTGGATAATCTTCACGAGCGTGAGCGCCACGGCTTTCTGAACGTGCTTCGGCAGAATGAACAGTCATGATTGCATTCGCCATAAGATTTTCAAGCTCTAATGTTTCAACCAAATCAGAATTCCATATCAGAGAACGATCTGTGACTTTGAGATCCGACAATTCCCCCCAGATTTTATTCATCCGTTGACATCCCTGTTTCAAAGAATCTTCTGTACGGAAGACTGCTGCATCTTCTTGCATCGTGCGTTGCATTTTTTCACGCAATACAGCTGTTGGTATTGCCCCTTGTGCAAAACGTAAACGATCAAAACGCGCTATAATTTCGTCAACAGCTTCTTCATTGATGGGTGGAATTTCTGCATTCCGATCAATAACTTCACCCGCGCGAATGGCAGCAGCACGACCAAACACCACAAGATCAATTAATGAATTTGACCCCAAGCGATTAGCACCATGAACAGAAGCACATCCTGCTTCTCCTACCGCCATCAGCCCTGGTTGAATACGATCAGGCGAATCAGCCGTTGGATTGAGAACTTCCCCGTAGTAATTGGTAGGAATCCCACCCATATTATAATGAACCGTTGGCAAGATGGGGATAGGCTCTTTTGTTACATCCACCCCTGCAAAAATCCGTGCTGATTCTGAAATCCCTGGTAAACGCTCATGCAAGATTGCAGGATCAATATGATTGAGAACCAAATGAATATGATCCTTCTTAGGTCCAACGCCACGCCCTTCACGAATTTCAAGTGTGATACAACGCGAAACCAAGTCACGTGAAGCCAAATCCTTAAAGGAAGGTGCATAACGCTCCATAAAGCGTTCACCTTCAGAATTGATTAAATAGCCTCCTTCACCACGAGCTCCTTCTGTAATTAAGCAGCCAGAACCGTAAATCCCTGTCGGATGGAATTGCACAAACTCCATATCCTGAAGTGGCAATCCAGCACGTGCGATCATTCCACCACCATCACCCGTACAGGTATGCGCCGATGTCGCAGAAAAATAAGCGCGTCCATAACCACCGGTTGCAAGAACAACCATTTTGGCAGAAAAACGATGTATTGTACCATCATCGAGATTCCATGCCACAACCCCCGTACAAACCCCATCCGTCATGATGAGATCGAGTGCAAAATATTCAATAAAAAATTGCGCATTATGCTTTAAGCTTTGTCCATAAAGCGTATGCAAAATGGCATGGCCTGTACGGTCAGCTGCTGCGCAAGTACGCTGAACAGGTGGACCTTCACCAAATTGTGTCGTATGTCCACCAAAAGGACGCTGATAAATTTTGCCTTCTTGCGTTCGCGAAAAAGGAACGCCATAATGTTCTAATTCATACACAGCAGCAGGAGCATTACGCACCAAATATTCCATTGCATCGGTATCGCCCAACCAATCAGAACCTTTCACGGTATCATATAAATGCCACTGCCAATTGTCAGGTCCCATATTTGAAAGCGATGCAGCAATTCCCCCTTGTGCTGCAACCGTATGTGAGCGCGTTGGAAAAACCTTCGTAATACAAGCTGTCTTTAATCCTTGTTCTGCCATACCCAGTGTCGCACGTAATCCTGCACCACCTGCCCCAACAACAACAACATCAAATTTATGATCTACAGTGCGATAAGGGGCGTTACCTGCTTTAGCGCCCAGAGATGATCCTGTACCCGCCATACTTGTTTAACCCCCTAATGCAATTTTCAAAAGAGAAAAAATAATGATACCACCTATGAGAAAACAAAATAAAATATTTAACGTCAAAAAGAATATCCGAAAACCTTCACGTGGAATATAATCTTCAATCACCACCTGCATACCAAGTTTCATATGATAAAGGACCGAAAAAGTCATCAATCCCATCAAAATAGCAACAATAGGATGTGCAAGCCGTGCACGCACAATACTATAATCCTTGCCCACAAGCGAAAGAATAAGAACAATAAAAAATATCAAAAGTGGTAGATTGATAAACCCCGTCAAACGTTCTAGCCAAAAATGCTCTGTTCCTTCATGAGCACTGCCACGCCCCCGTACTTTTCCAAGTTCCGTTCGAAAATCTTTTTTCATGTCTCTTTTCACCCCCAGCTAAACAACGGTATATCCAATAATCCAAATCGCAAAAGTAACAATAAGAGAAATAAAAACTGTCGCCCAAGCAGTGACTGTTGCTTTTTCTTTTGCCAAAAGGCAAGGCTTCAGATCCCAAACAATGTGGCGAACACCACCAACCATGTGATGAACCCCTGCCAAAGTATAAAGAAACAAAATACACAATCCAAACCAAGAACTATAAATTTCGTAAACTGTTCTAAATGTCTCCTCGCCACACGCAATAGCAATTAACCAAACAGCAAGAAAAACCGTTCCAACATAAAGTGCCATACCCGTAATGCGGTGTGCAATGGACATGGCCATAGTAATTGTCCAACGATAAATACTTATATGAGGGGAACGAGGGCGCTCTTTTATCCTAGTTGTCTCTATCATAAAATATCCTGACCTGGTTTTTGCAACCGCAATGAACGAGAAAGTTCGCGCAAAACGACTAAACATACTCTCTCGTTTTTACTTGTTTGGCATCTCAAGATACCGATATTACAGGTCGGTTGTCTCAAATAACGGATTAAAGGTCACGCATAAAAAAACCGATTACTCCCCGGATATGATCCGCAAAACTCGCCTTAATCTAATACATTTTTATCTTCACGTCAAAGGTCTAAAATCTTTTCCAAATATAAACAGACATTTTTTCAGAATAAACTTATCCTTTTGAATATCCACGATATATGCAATGGTCTCTTAAATTGCACCCATGATTAAGAATAAAAAGAGGAAAAATTGATAGATTAAACATTTTTATGTCCCCTCCAAGCCTTTTAAAAGGCAAAACGAATCAAGAAAGACACAAATAAGCGGCATAAAAGCCGCTTTTGCATAAAGTTTAGCCGATATAATCTTTACTCAGAAACTTGCTTTTCAACATCTGTGCTTACGGCTGCTGCTTCTACTTTCTCAACAACCTTTTCAGCTTTTTTCCGATAATCTCTCTTTTCAGCGATACGCGCAGCTTTACCTCTCAAGCCACGCAGATAATAGAGTTTTGCACGGCGCACTTTACCACGGCGCACCAGCTCAACACCTTCAATCAAAGGAGAATAAACAGGAAATACCCGTTCCACCCCTTCACCATAAGAAATCTTGCGTACTGTAAAGGTCTCATTCAACCCACCGCCTGAACGCGCAATACAAACACCTTCATAAGCCTGAATACGCGTCCGCGTACCTTCCGTCACACGCACCATAACACGGACTGTATCTCCTGGCTGAAATGCTGGAAATTGGCGCTTTTCTTCAATTTTTGCACATTGTTCAGCTTCAAGCTGTGCGATAATATTCATTTCTTTTATCCTTCATGTTCTTTATCGAACAGTCAGAGCGCTCAACTCTTACCAAAAAAGCCTTTATTAAGAATAAGGAGCTCTTTAGGCTATGTCTTACACAGGAGCGAATACACCATTCCTTCATTTTAATTTTGGAACTACAGAAAACATTTTATAAAAAACTCTCTAAAAAGAGAGCCATGCAATACACCACCTTATCATATGAATCAAGTTTTCTGATGATTTTTATCATAACGCGCATAAAGATCAGGGCGACGTTGACGTGTTAACAATTCGGCTTGGCTTTGACGCCAATCTGCGATCGCTTTGTGATGACCTGAGAGCAATACAGGCGGAATACCGCGCCCTTCGAAAAGAGAAGGGCGTGTATATTGCGGATGTTCCAGTAAGCCATTTTCAAAACTTTCACACCTTGCAGAAGCTGCATTCCCCATCACTCCAGGCAGAAGACGTATAATAGCATCTAAGATAACCAATGCGGCTGTTTCACCCCCTGAAAGAATATAATCACCAATAGAGACTTCTTCTAATTCTCGTGCCTCTATGACTCGCTCATCAACCCCTTCAAAACGTCCACAAACTAACGTCACACCTGTATCACGAGCCAAGCTATGCGCGTAAGCTTGATCAAAAGGACGCCCACGTGGACTCATCAACAATCTTGGCGAATCCTGTGGACAGCAATCAAGAGCAGCCGCCAATACATCCGCCCGCATTACCATACCAGCTCCCCCACCAGCAGGTTTATCATCAACGCTATGGTGTTTGTCTAAAGCAAAATCCCTAATCTGTACCGTCTCCAGTGACCAAATTCCACGCTCTAAAGCTTGCCCTGCTAAAGAATACCCTAAAAAACCAGGAAACATTTCAGGATAAAGGGTTAAAACGCGCGCCTGAAACTTCATTTTATTTCTTATCCTTATTTTCTTAAACAGACTCTTAATAGCAAAAATAGCACAAACAAGACCTTTAACGCTATAGCGTTAATTTGAGTCTCCTTGATCTGCGCCATATTCAATACGATCCTTCTAAATACTTGCACTAAAAAAGACTCTAAAAATTCAGGACTATTTCGAGATAAAGTGCTTACAATATCTGCTCAAAAGAGCATTTTTAATATTTTCACACATTCCACTTTTTATTGACGAAATTCATCTGTTGTTTTTTACCTTCATCTTTATTTTTAGATTCAAGCTATTTCCTTTTTATCATTGTCTCCCCCATCAATTAAACCAGCGGCCATGGGATCAACAACAAGAAAACCAGAATCCATACAAATTTCTGGTACCGCCGCCTTACTAAAGGGAATAAGAACTCTTTTACCTGTATTCAAACGTATTTCAAGCAAATCACCAGCCCCGAAATTAAAAAAACCACACACTTCACCTAAGATTTTTCCTCCACAATCTTGGACACACAAGCCTATTAAATCGACTTGATAAAACTCATCCTCCATCAAATCATCAATTAATTGATCGCGCGTCACATAAAGGCGAATACCTTTTAAAGACTCAGCCGCATTACGATTTTCTACCCCTTTAAAACGTACAATCGCCTTATTTTTTTGTATGCGAAGAGTTACAATTTCATAAGAACGCCCCATATCATCATAAAGAGTGCTGTAAAACTTGAAACGCTGTGGCTCAGCACTTAGAATTTTAACAAAAACATCTCCTTTTATACCATGAGGCATACCAATAATGGCAAGATAGACTTTATTTTTAAGCTTTTCTTTATTATACTTCATGCAAAAATATTATCTCTCAAAAATGAACCCTTCAATCTTATAGTTTTCTATTCAATCTTGTTGCCATATGAGACAATCTTCTAAAAGACCTTTCTTGGTAACAAAAACAAATTAATAAAGGAGAAAGTCTTATGGCAAATATTATGCTATTTTACAAAGATATCACACCAATCAACAAAATTTCCCATAAAAATCTAAAATTTGCTCCTCCAAATGATATGTCTTTTGCCAAGG
Source organism: Bartonella sp. AC130YNZD (assembly GCF_042196865.1). NCBI lineage: Bacteria > Pseudomonadati > Pseudomonadota > Alphaproteobacteria > Hyphomicrobiales > Bartonellaceae > Bartonella > Bartonella sp. AC130YNZD. Next base: position 54,535 of record NZ_JBHIQZ010000010.1, on the reverse strand, counting down.
ATACTCATTGGGTTCCTTTAGCAAGTACTGAATATTTTCAAGCAGCACTAGACTATCCTATTTTATTTATGTGCGCCGAAGATGAACAAAAAAAACGGCACTACACATCTGCAGCTCTTGTCGGTCTTTCTAATGACGAAAATGACTATATCGCTTCTGATAAAAGTTGGAAAAACAATACTTATGTTCCTGCTTTTGTCCGTCGCTATCCTTTTGTTTTGGCACAAATTAGCAATGAAAAAGAACTTTCTGTGTGCTTTGATCAACAGTCCGGTATGTTTAATGAAGTTGCAGGAACAGAACTTTTTAATTCCGATGGCTCTATTTCTCCTTTTATGGAAGAACGTATTCGCTTTCTTGAAAGTTTTAAAATCGCTATGGAGAAAACCTCTGAGTTTATTGATGCTCTTGTAGAAATGGATCTTCTAAGCCAAAAATCCATCAATGTGAAAAACGATAAAGGTCTCTCAGCGCAATTGGAACATTTTTGGGTTGTTGATGAAGAAAAATTGAATAAATTATCAGCAAGTCAACTTGCCAAACTTCATAAAAATGGCTTTTTAGGATTAATTTTTGCGCATTTGATGTCAACACACAATCTTGTGAAAATACTCTCTCTCAAAGGTGAAAAGCAACTTATCAATCGTGAAGAGCAACCCCAAAACAAGAATGGTCATTCTAACGATGAAAAATCTAAAAAGAAAGAAACTCTCAACTAGATAATGCCCATCAAAAACGACAAGAGAAAAGATGAAAATATTCCTCTCATTCCAGCAGACCATGCAATTTTAAACGCAAGGAAAAATTGGTTAGAGTGTCTTACCCAAACACGTCGTATGTCAGCACAAACAGTGCAGGCCTATGAACGTGATACGCGGCAATTTTTGTCTTTTCTCTGTCAGCACTTAAATCATACACCAACCCTTACAGATCTTGCTCATTTACGCATCAGTGACTTGCGTGCTTATCTTGCTTATCGGCGTACAAACAATGTAAGTGCGCGCTCTTTAAGCCGCGGAGTAGCAGGCATCCGTTCTTTTTTCAAATACTTATCACGTGAAGGAATCGTCAATGTTCCGGCGGCTCAACTTATCCGAAGCCCCAAACACCCCAAATTGCTCCCAAAACCTTTAGCGATAAAATCAGCACTTCACATAGTCAAACAAGAAAACCAGCTAGAAAATGAACCTTGGATTAGCGCTCGTAATGCGGCTGTCCTCATGCTTCTCTATGGCTGTGGAATGCGAATATCAGAAGCCTTAAGCCTCACACCAGAACAATTTTCTGATCCTGAAAAAACAAGTTTATTTATAACAGGAAAAGGCGGCAAAACACGCCTTGTTCCTCTCATCAAAATTGTTTACGAAGCTGTACAAAATTATCTCAAATGTTGCCCATATCCTTTATTGGATAACCAACCCATATTTCGCGGGGCGCGAGGCGGTCCCCTACAGCCCGCCATTATTCAGAAAACTGTACGCAACTTACGAGCAAGCCTTGGTTTACCAGAAACTGCAACGCCTCATACACTGCGCCATTCTTTTGCCACCCATCTTTTATCACGGGGGGGAGATTTGCGCACGATTCAAGAGCTTCTTGGGCACGCTAGTCTTTCCACCACACAAATCTATACCCACGTCGATACAGACCATTTGTTAAAAATCTATCAAAAGGCCCATCCCCGTTCCTAAAAACGTCTCATCAAAAAATTAGAGTGTTTCAACCTCAAGTGCCAAAGCATGAACACAAGTAGCTAACTCTTCTTGTAAAACTTTATAAATCGCTCGATGTATTTCTACGCGTGTCATATTAGAAAAAGAAGAAGATAAAATTTTCACTCGAAAATGTGTTTCTCCTTTACCATCAAAAGCATGTTCATTATGAGGATGCCCCTCATGAAGATGACTTTCGTTAATCACTTCAAGCTTTTGCGGATGAAAAGCATCCTGAAGCTTTCTCTGAATTATTGTTTCTATAAACATTTTTCATTCCTCAAACAAAATGAACGTGCAAAAATACACCTTTTTCATAATAGAATAAGTGTGAAAACAAATTTTTCAAAAGTCAATTCTTGTAAAATTAATCAATTTTGCATAAACCAATAATATGACAATAACATCTAAATTATTCGATTCAATTCGCATAAGCTCAAATAAAAAACAAAAAGCTGAGCCAGAAACACAACAGTGTCAGTGGGAAGGTTGTGAAAAAACAGGGTCCCATAAAGCACCAGCAGGTCGAAATCACGAAGGACAATATTTATATTTTTGTATTGAACACGTACGCGCCTATAATAAAAATTTTAATTACTTCTCTGGTCTTAGCAATAAAGATATCGCAAAATTTCAAAAGGATGCTCTCACAGGACATCGTCCGACATGGCCTACAGATCTGAGCAATGGTACATCGAAAAAAACAGCCGCTAATTATGCAAAGATTCGCTCTGGAACAGCTGCCTATCAAAATCGCATGCGCGATCCCTTCACGCTTTTTACTGGGCAGCATTCAAGCAATAAGTTCTCACGAAAATTAAAGCCCTTAGAAGCAAAAGCTTTTGATACACTGGGACTACAGGCAAACGCTTCAGCAGAAGACATCAAAATGAAATATAAAGAGTTGGTAAAAAAGCACCATCCTGATTCCAATGGTGGTAATCGTGCTTCAGAAGAGCGCTTTCGTGATGTTTTACATGCTTACAATTTGCTAAAAAAGTCTGGTTTGTGCTGAAAACATACGCTTATATGAGTCTATTTTCATTTAGACCATCATTATTTGCGCAAAATGTTACTTTTTTTGCAAAACATTATAGAATACGTAAAAAAATCTTTCTTCAATATCTAAGGCTCTCATTATAGAGCATTGCATAAATACTTTAACTCTTGTATCGTTTCTAATGAATAAATAGCGTCCTCTCCCTTCCAGAAACATAATGACAAATCTTACCGTTGAAAATTTGCCCGATATTACACTTTGTGCTCGCGATCTATTTCATATTGAAACAGATCTGAAAGTCCCTGCTTTTAGCACAAAAAATCCCCATGTTCCTGATATCGATCCTGATTATCTTTTTGATCAGCAAACAACTTTAGCGATTCTCGCAGGTTTTACCTTTAACCGCCGTGTAATGGTTTCTGGCTATCACGGTACAGGGAAATCAACGCATATTGAACAAGTTGCTGCACGTCTTAACTGGCCTTGTCTTCGCATTAATCTTGATAGTCATGTAAGTCGTATCGATCTTGTAGGAAAAGATGCTATCGTTTTAAAAGATGGCTTACAAATCACTGAATTTAAAGAGGGCATTTTGCCATGGGCTTATCAAAATAATATTGCTCTTGTTTTCGACGAATATGATGCGGGGCGTCCCGATGTTATGTTTGTTATCCAACGCGTTCTTGAAACCTCTGGAAAACTAAGCTTACTTGATCAAAGCCGTGTCATCTCTCCCCATCCAGCATTTCGTCTTTTTGCAACGGCAAACACCATTGGTCTTGGTGATACAACCGGTCTCTATCATGGTACCCAACAGATCAATCAAGCTCAAATGGACCGCTGGTCTATTGTTACGATACTCAATTATTTACCCCATGATAAAGAGGTTAATATCATTTGTTCAAAGGTCAAATCTTTTCAAACGGCTGAGGGAAAAAAGACAATTTCACAAATGGTTCATGTTGCTGATATGGTACGCCAATCTTTTATCAATGGAGATCTTTCAACTGTCATGAGTCCACGTACCGTCATTACTTGGGCAGAAAATACAACAATTTTTCAAGATGTCGGCTTTGCCTTCCGATTAACCTTTCTCAATAAATGTGATGAACTCGAACGTGCCACTGTTGCAGAATTTTATCAACGCGCCTTTGGACAAGAGCTTCCCGAATCACTCATTCATGGTGTTTCGCCTTAAGGAATCTGTCACTCATGGCTACCGATATTGGCGACAACAAAAATCTGGCAAAGAACTCTTCCAACAACACTCTTAATGCTGAAGCTTTTAAAAAAGCACTTTCCACCTGTATGCGTGCAATTGCAGGCACAAACAACCTTGAAGTTTCCTTTAGTCATAACCGACCATCTTTAAGCGAAAGTTGCGCGCGTTTACCAGAATTACCTCAATACGCAACGAATAAAGACATCACTATTACCCGCGGACTAGGTGATTCCATGGCTCTGCGCAAAGCATGGCATGACAACCGCATTCACATGCAATTTTCTCCACCAGAATCAGAAGCACGTGCTATCTTTGATGCCCTCGAACAAACACGTATTGAAGCAATTGGTACTTTAGCCATGGAGGGACTTGCAAAAAATCTTGATGTCATGCTCGCCGATAAATACAAAAGAGCCCATTATCATAAGATTAGCAACCAAAGTGAAGCCCCCATCCAAGAAGCGATTGCACTTTTATTGCGTGAAAAAATAACAAAGCGCGCAGCTCCAAGAGAAGCGGGTCCTGTTTTAGAATTGTGGCGTCAAGAACTCGAACAAAAAGCAGCATCACAACTCAATGAACTCCCACATCATATTTACAACCAACAAGCTTTTGCACAGATTGTTCGCCAAATGCTTGTTACACTCAAAATGACAGTGCAACAAGCTGAAGCTTCTAACAGTGAAAACAATAAAAAATTAAAAAATGCGTGTGAACCTCAAGACCAAAGAGAAGAAGAGAGTAAAAACAAAAAACACGCTCAAAGTGAAGAACAAACCAGCACTGAACAAGAAAGTGATGTGCAAGATGATGGAAAAACACAAGCGACACAATCAAACAACAATGATCAAGCTGACGGCGAGCAAAAAAATGGACCTTGGCAAGAAAAGCCGAGCAAACCCAAACACCTTTTTTCTGATTCGGAACAAATGCAAAGACTTGGCAATTATAAAATCTTCACCCGTCAATTTGATGAAATTTTGGAAGCAACAGATTTTTGTTCTGAAAACGAGTTAGATCACTTACGCCGTTATCTTGATAAGCAAATCAATCATCTGCAAAACATCGTTGGACGTTTAGCAAACCGTCTCCAGCGCCGCTTGATGGCGCAACAAAATCGCAACTGGAACTTTGACCTTGAAGAAGGATATCTTGATACAACACGGCTTCCACGTCTAATTATTGACCCCATGCAACCCCTTTCTTTTAAAATGGAAAGCAACACCCAATTTCGGGACACAGTTGTTTCACTCCTCATTGATAATTCTGGCTCAATGCGCGGACGCCCCATTAGCGTTGCTGCAAGTTGTGCTGATATTTTGGCACAAACTCTTGAACGTTGTGGTGTCAAAGTTGAAATTTTAGGTTTTACCACCAAAACTTGGAAAGGGGGCAAATCGCGCGAACAATGGCTTACCCAAAACAAACTCCATAATCCTGGACGCCTCAATGATTTATGCCATATCATCTATAAAAGTGCTGATACCCCATGGCGTCGCGCACGACGCAATTTAGGTTTGATGATGCAAGAAGGATTATTAAAAGAAAATATCGACGGAGAAGCTTTGATTTGGGCTCATCAACGCCTTTTATCACGGCGTGAACAACGTCGCATCCTCATGGTCATTTCTGATGGTGCTCCTGTTGACGATTCGACACTATCGGTCAACTCCAGCAATTATTTAGAAAAACACTTACGCGCAGTGATTCAAGAAATCCAAACACACTCCCCTATCGAACTCATTGCCATTGGAATTGGTCATGACGTCACACGTTATTATCAACGTGCTGTAACAATTATGAATGCTGAAGAACTCGCCGACGCCATAACAAAACAATTAGAAATACTTTTTAGTGATAAAAGAACTCATATTCATAAGAAATAAACCTGCCTTGAATCAGCAACGATTACATTTTAAAAATTATCTCTATCATTAAACCATCGGAATTTGATGACTAACAACCTGAGAAGATAATCCCACAAATTGAATATCGAACTTTAAGGAAGCTTCTACTTTACTGGATGCATTATGAATCCTAAAAGAAATGCTCCAACCATCTTCAAAAATTATAATGAGTTTGTTTTTACTTTCTGGTTTTAGTGAAACGGATAAATTTTTGCTTGGAATTTTCCATTTACGACCATATCTTAGAGTGCCATTCAAATTAAAAGACTGAATAATAACCCGTTTTTGTTTAGATCTTGTATCTATCATAATCTTATAAAAATCATAAGAACCTATAACATACTGAAACAATAGCTTCACAAATTTATCTTGATAATCTAAACAAAGCCTTTGAAGTTCTTTAGAAAAAGCTTCTAGGATTGGAAGATAAACTCTGCTGTCTTTATCCTCTATATCTCTAAAGAACATCTTCTTATCTCTAAGCTCTGCTAAATAATCAAAAACAGGCCTAACTTCATTGAAATAAACGCTGCTACAAGAATAACCTGTCCATTCTTTACCAAAATCTATTTTACTGGAAAGGCGAGGATGTTTGATAGCGCTATGATTATGTTTTGCAGAAATACCAATAGGATTTTCAGGAACTTTTAAAATAATATCACGGACATCTCCTTTGATCCCAACAAAATCTTCCTGAAGAACAATAGTTTTCGTGTTTCTAATATTTTTATCATGTAACTGTAAAAAAACGGCTGCTTCAATAGAAGCAAGATTTAAAAGCCTTTTTTCAGTATCATTAAATAAATTATAAAAAGACTCCGCTATTTGAAAAGACGAATTAAACTCTATAGAAGCCTTTGTTGCTTTTTTAAAACCCATAGCCAAAGCATATTCAAAGGCTTTTCCATTTTCTACCTGATTCATGCAATTTCCTAAAGATCCTTACTCAAAATTACGAGTTCATTTGATTTTTTATTGTTTCCCATACCGTAAGTCCATTCAGGATTAAGTATTGTATATCCTTTATAAAGTTCTCTAACTTCCACACAATCATTATAAGATAAAACCCATCCTTGACGCTTTCTCAAAAGTTCAGCAAGAGCTTGATGATCAAAAGAATTATGTTTATCGCCTTTGTGACCGTAAAGTTTTTGATTAATAAGGTACGGAGGATCACAATAAAGAAAATCGTTAGAGTGTTTAGGAATACTTTCTGTAAAATCTCTGTGTTCCACTATGAAGTTTTCAATCTTAAAATCTTTAAGCCGTTCAATAGAACGATAATTGAATCGGGGATGTCCTGGAGACATACCACCAGAAAGTGTCGTTCCGGAAAAAGAAGAACGATTAAGAACAAAAAAAACGGCAGCAATCTCTAATTGATTTTTAATATTCCCAAAAGTTTTTTGGAGATTATAAAACATTACGGGAGTCATATCTTCATATTCTCTCACTTTTTCTGCAAGAGCTGAAGCATCTTTCAAAAGCATCTGCCAAAAAATAACAAGCGGCTTAAAAGCATCATAAGCATAAACCCTTGTTCCTCTTTTTGCTAAGGTTAATTCAATTGAACCGCCTCCCACAAAAGGAGAACATAAAGTTTTCTGTTTCCTTATATAGTTATTAATAATCATAGGAACAGCACGACTTTTCCCTCCCGGATAACGAAGAGGTGATTTTACAATAGGCAACTCCCTAGTCTCTCTCTGTTTTTTCAAGGAAGTTAATACAAAATTATCAAATAAAGCCTCTGTATGATCAGTTTGATTTATCATTTTATTCATACTATCAGCTCCAAGTATCGCATTTCTAACCTACAATTATCTAAAATAAACACTCGAAGCGTTTGCCAAATTCTACAGAGATCGCATTATAATAAATTGTAAATTCATTAACATATCTGCACAAACATTTGTTACTAAAATAATGATAAATATCAGTATAACCAAATTTTAAAACTGTCAAAAAAGACTTGATACCATTGGTATTTATTTTTCTATTTATATACTACCCAAATGTATATCGAAATGTTTTTTCCTTTATAAGAACCAAGTTTCTTATAGCTCAAATAATCATAAGTAAGACATCACAACTCTTAACAAAACATTTTTGATCCTTTATAAGAGCTTTATTATCTGTTTTTAATGCTGATAAGATGCTCTTATCCCATACTGAATCAGTCAAAACCATTTCCTTACACATCGTAAGCATAGATGATGTATGGATAAATACAACTTGAGAAAAGAATCAAAATACCTCTTATAAATCCGCTTAAACTCTGCCCTTAGAGGACAGAACTCCCCTCCCCTCTTCTTTAGCCAAACAAAAGAACAAAGACCATTATTTGTTACAAACAAAAGAAGAATCATCCTTTGAAGGACTTTGATAAAGAGGAAGTTTTACAATATTAAGAATTGTTCCATAAGGAATCAACATAAACAGGCTCATAATAATTTTTACCGAAAAATCACCAAAAGCAAGCGATAGCCAAACTGGCATGCCTATCCCTCCCAAAACAGTACTCTCCACTAGTGAACTATCAGCATAGCCTGTTATCTTATCAAGAACAGCAAACGAGCTAGAAAAAGCAAGAGCAAAAAACAGCACTGTATCCAAAGCTGAACCAACCAACGCTGCTGCTAAAGGTGCTTTCCACCATGTTTTACGTCGCAAAGGAGTAAAAACAACAATATCAAGGAGTTGCCCAAATAAAAATGCAAAACTAGAAGCAAGTGCAAGCCGTGGTGTCGCCAATATCCAAGAAACAAAGACACCCGTAAAAAAACCAGCATAAACCACACGCCGCGCAGCAGATGGACCATAAAAACGATTGGTCAAATCATTGATTAGAAAAGCAAATGGATAGGTAAAAGCCCCATAAGTCAACAGCTCATTCAAATCAAACCAATAGACAGGATATTGAACTAAAATATTAGAAGCCGTGACAGCAAGGCACATTGCAAAAATAGAAAAAACAACATACCTTTTCTTTTGCTGTTCTAATAAAGGACCGCTTGAAGACATTTTTTTTAACCTGGGATATGGAACCAATAAAACAGAGCGATCAAAAAGAAAAAAGCCAAAAACAATAACGCTGAAAATTACGCTGCTTGTTCAGCCTTCTGCTCACCTTTTTTCTTAACGATTTGGCGTTTTAACAAACGCGCACGTTGTGACAACTCTTTATCGTCTGCTTTAATCAAAAAACCATCAAGACCACCGCGGTGCTCAACAGAACGCAATGCACTTGCTGAAATACGCAAGCGATAACTTTGCTGTAACACCTCTGAAATCAATGTCACATTGCAAAGATTTGGTAAAAAACGACGCCGAGTCTTATTATTCGCATGGCTAACATTATTACCATACAGAACCGTCTTCCCTGTCAATTCACATGCACGAGACATAAACTTCACCCTTAAACTCTAAGAAACTTTCAAATCCCCATACCCAAAGGACACAATGAACGCAAAACACGCGCAATGCAACCTTGAACGGGCATCATTGGGAAGTTTCTTTTTAATAGGGGGTCGACAACAAAAGGTCAAGTCTTTTATAAAACCTTTTTCATCTCTTGTTGGCTCATTTTTCATCTTTTTCCTCAATAAGGCGTGCAAATTCCACCAAAACGCGTACAAAATGTTTTTTTTAATGTATACCATGTTAGAATAAAAGCCTATTGTCCCGAAAGGAAGCACAAATCATGAGCAAAAAAGAGCCCCCCATGACAAAGCTTCAGGGAAATTCTTGCCGTTTTTCTTCTTTTTTATTTGGAACTTTATGTATTTGTTTTTTTCTTCTCTTCAGTGCATTAGGTATATGGCAAGTACAACGGTTAAACTGGAAAACAAATCTTATCACCAGTACCAATCAGCGCATTCATTTGCCCCCCATAAAAGCCCCTCCAAAAAATCAATGGTCAGATGTTACTTTTGAAAAATATGAATATCAACCTGTTATTATCACAGGAAAATTTTTAACAGATAAAAATATTTTAGTCACTGCTGCCGCTCAAAATACTACAGGCTATTGGGTTTTGACTCCTTTAAAAACTGCTGATAATACACTGATCTTTATCAACCGTGGCTTTATCCCCATGGATGAACGTAACAATTTTCAAAACTCAGAGCAATCGCATACAAATGCCTCATCTCAGCAAAATTCTACCACGGACACAGAACAAACAACAATTATAGGTTTATTACGCATGAGTGAAAAAAATGGATTTTTCCCGCGTAAAAATAATCCTGACAAAAATTTATGGTATACGCGCGATCTCCCGGCTATGGCACAAAAACTTGGTTTGTCCACTGTTGCTCCTTATTTCATTGATGCCAGAAAAACATCTCCACAAGCAAAACTTCCCGTCGTTGGTCTTACGATTATTCATTTTCGAAATAATCACCTCGTTTATGCAATCACGTGGTTTATTTTAGCTGCTGGTGTGTTAGGAGCTTTTCTTTTTCTGCTACGGCAAAAAAACTAAAAAAAATACCTCTTCCATCTCAAGTAACAAAAATTTTTAGAATCTTGAAAACTGATAAAGAGAATAAAAGCTACCAACTTGCGCCTTTGTTAAATTAAAGATCATAGGCATACAATGAACTTTATACCATCCACAAAAGATTTACGCGACACTCTTATCAAAAAAACATCATAAAATAGGGTTGATTCATTAAAGATGTAATGCCCCAAAATGTGAAGAAATGCATTATCTTCACTCTTAAAAAGAATTGTCATAAACGCTTTTAAAAAATATAAAGCTAAATTTTAAAATAATAGAAAAGATGAGCACTCATTTTTTGCCTTTATAATTTTATATTCTTGCTTCATTAGATTGTTTCCCATTTCAGAGATTACTCCAATTGATATACGCAATACTTTCGCCTTCATCTAATATAGCAAAGAACATACGGATACATTTTTTGTTTCACAACTGCTATGAAGATGAGATATTGAATTATAAGCAACAAAAAACATTTAATTTCTCAACGCGACTTTTATACCTATCACCACACCTCAAATGAGAGGTTTTTACAGGATAATAGAAAAAGGTGAGTCATCCTATATTCTAAAAAGACAGTTTATCCTTTCAGTGTATTTTGCTAAAGGCTTATGCTATAAATGTATAAGCTTGTTTTACTAGAATTTTAACTCTTTCATTTTTAAGGCTGCTGTTATGGGTGTTGTTGCCAAAAATTTTCCCGTACCTGATCTTCATCGGGTTCATCGTGTTCTCTTTTCTGTGTCTGATAAAACGGGTGTGGTTGCTTTTGCACAAGCTCTTCATGCTACTTACAATGTTGAATTGATTTCAACAGGAGGAACAGCCAAAACCCTCATAGCGGCTGGTTTACCCGTAAAAGATGTTGCTGAAGTTACCGGATTTCCTGAGATAATGGATGGGCGTGTAAAAACACTCCATCCTTTGATTCATGGTGCTTTGTTAGGGGTAAGAGAAGATCCTAGCCATAGGGAAGCTATGGAAAAGAACAGCATTTATGGAATTGATCTTTTAGTGGTGAATCTTTACCCTTTTGAAGAGACGATCCTTTCGGGAGCTGATGGGCAAACGATTCTTGAAAATATTGATATCGGTGGACCGGCGATGATTCGCGCCGCTGCAAAAAATTATGCTTATACCGGTGTTGTAACAGCGATAAAAGATTATGATTCGATTCTAGCTGAATTAAAGCAGCATAATGGATGTTTAAGCTTATCTATGCGTCATCAGCTAGCAATGCGCGCTTATGCACACACCGCTGCTTATGATACGGCAATAGCATCATGGTTTGCACGGGATTTAGAAATTGAAACTCCATCGTGGCAGAGTTTTTCTGGTCATCTTGAAAACGTTATGCGCTATGGAGAAAATCCACACCAACAGGCAGCATTTTATCGCAATAATGAAAAACGTTTTGGTATTGCAACAGCAAAACTTTTACAAGGCAAAGCGCTTTCTTATAACAATCTGAATGATACAGATGCAGCCTTTGAACTTGTGGCAGAATTTGATCCGCAAAAAACCGCTGCTGTCGCTCTTATTAAACATGCCAATCCTTGTGGTGTTGCGGAAGGAGAAAATTTGAAAGAAGCTTATTTGAAAGCTCTTATGTGTGATAATGTATCGGCATTTGGTGGAATTGTTGCTTTAAATCAAACCCTTGATGAGGAATGTGCTGAAGAGATTGTTAAAATTTTCACAGAAGTGATTATTGCTCCTGATGCCACAATGGCAGCACGTGAAATTATTGCCAAGAAAAAAAATCTTCGTTTGCTCATTACAGGTGGAGTTCCTGATCCACGCTGTGGAGGACTTCTTGCGAAAACACTTGCAGGAGGTATTTTAGTGCAATCACGTGATAACGTGGTAGTCGATGATCTTAAATTGCAAGTAGTGACAAAGCGGGCACCAACTCAAGATGAAATGCGTGATCTTCAATTTGCTTTTCGTGTAGCAAAGCACGTTAAATCAAATGCTATTGTGTACGCGAAAAATAGCGCAACAGTTGGAATTGGAGCCGGACAAATGAGCCGCATCGATTCAGCCAAAATTGCTGCAAGTAAAGCAGCAGAAAGTGCGCAAAGAGCAGGCTTAACAGAAACTCTCACAAAAGGATCTGTTGTTGCATCAGATGCATTTTTTCCTTTTGCAGATGGTTTATTAGCAGCAGCTGAAGCAGGGGCAACAGCAGTTATTCAACCAGGAGGCTCCATGCGTGATGAAGAAGTTATCGCCGCTGCTGATGCACAGGGGTTAGCGATGGTTTTTACAGGAACACGTCACTTCCGCCATTAATAATTTTGCTGCTTTTCTTTTCGTATGAGACAAATGTTTCAAGGAATTTTTCATAATTATCGTATGACTATTGATAACTGTTGAAATAGAAGCAGTTATTCAATCCAAAGAATCTACACGTGAAGAAGTTTATCACCGCAGAAAATGCACATAATTTAACCAATGCACATAATTTAGCCATTGGTTAAGGATAAGATGTTCTTGTTGATATTTTTAATGGTTACCCTTTCGCATGAGGAAAATGTTAAAGGGACATTATCTTTTATGTAGATGCATACCTGCTATGATATTATAACACAACTCTTTTTAGTAATATACTCTATTCTTAAACTAAAGAGTGTAATGAAAAGTTTGAGTAGAGGATATGAATATTCTACGTTTTTATAGTAATTGGCGCCGTTATCGTCGAACCGTTAATGCGTTAAGTCGTCTTTCGACATATGAACTCAGCGATCTTGGAATTTGTCGAGGTGATATTGATTCAATTGCACGACGTTATTCGCGTAAATCTTTATGAAAATTGTTTGAGATATTTGAGAGAATGCTTTGCTATAAAAAAGTGCGCATTTTGTGGTTTGTTATTATGACTTCATTTTTTAGTATAATAACAAAGAGCAGAAGGGTTATTTTTCTTGGCCATTGTAATGTATTGTTTCTTGAATTTTCAATGCTTCTGTGATGTACAACATTTGATTTGTAATAATAATTTAGCGTTATTCATATTAAATTAGAACCCCGAATACCGTAAGTTTCTCTCATTTCAAATCTATGTATGTTGAATCAACCAAAACCATTCGCCTGCACGTTACAAGCGGGGGGAGTTGTATGGATAAAAGCTATTAAGAAAAGGCTAAAAATGCCTCTTATGAACCCTCTCTAGTGCCAAGAGCTTGTTACAAACATTGGACACTGATCAATAGTGTGATAGTGCCGAGCTGCTCCTTCATAAGCGTAAAGATGAGAGTGCTTAATGGATTTACCGTTATACCCATCACGGGCATCGTCGCAAAATAGGCTTGGAAGCGTTAAGGGATTTTTCTTTAAAATAAGTCCGTGAATATACAATAGTGCTCTGTTTTTCGTGAAGAGCGTAATCCTATTAATGCAACTCTCTCAGAGAGAAATATTGATCCCAACAGCACACTTAAGAACTTATCGGAGATAAGCAACGGCTTAATTTTCTCTCCATATCTTTAAAGGATCAAAATCCTTAACTAGTACTCATCTGTCAACAAGGGTCTTTCAAAAACCTTTTTTTCTGAAGCTAATCCCTTTAGCATCACCTCATGAGATTCTATGAGCAAACTTTGCCTAAAAACATCCAACCCATACTCCCAAAAAATGCTTCGTGTATAAAATTGATATGATCTTCAAATTTTGAGAATATTACCACAATAAACAATAATGTTTTGCGACACGCAATATAAAACGCAATATACTATGGGTTGGAACAATGTTCTAATTTTTTATCAAACGCTTTACGGATAAAACGCCAACGAACTTTTTCCTGAAATGCAGGACGAAAATATAAAACAATCTGTTGTGTCCGTTGTGGACCTGTTAATTCTGCAAAATCAATCGAATCTTCAAGACAAATATCTGCGTCAGGCGATATAAAATACCATATTTGTTCGCTCTTCACGTTCTCGTTCTTTACGGCTAAACACACACGTTTGCCATCATAGTTAACTTCAACTTGTGGATGAAGATGAAATCGAACAGCAACATAATTTTGTTCATTTTGCACACTCTTGTGTCTCTTTCTCCCTTTACTTGGCATAAAAAAGCGATCAAAACCTTCGATCGTATCTCCATTTGTCGCCAAAATAAGACCACGCTCATGAATAAGATTAAAGGGTCGCACATAACCATTATGACTCGCAATAAAACCTGTCTTCTCTGAATCCTCTATACGGCACACTTGAACATCTGTTGGTCCATCAAACAAAAATGGCGCGCCATTTTTCTTTTTATGATAAAAAGCACCCACTGAACAATCATTAAGCGTAGCTGTTGAATGTGCTGCAGTAACACGCCCTAAATGTCGATACTCTTCCCGCCCACCAGGATTAACACCGGTATTGATAATAAAACGGTGCCCTTGTGAAGACATTTCAAAAGACAAACACCCCGAACAAGCCTGCTGTGCTACAGAGCGGGGTGGAAACTTTCCTGTATCTGCAAGCACTGTTGTTTGATTGGCTTTTAAGCGCTGAAATCCTGAATAACGGGCATAACTAAAAGGATGTCCTCCTGTTTCATCAAGCTCCAAAAGTGATGATAATCGTTCCGATACAAGGGGACCAACCCCATTAAAATGGGCCAACGTTTGATCCTCATGGATAAAGAATCGTAAAGCTGGCAACATACGCTCAACAGAATCAATCAAAATACGGGGTGCTGTTTCATTGCTACGCATAAAAAGATGCCGTAACGACAATAAATCCGATAACAAATTCAGCAAAATAACAGGACTACGGGAAATATGCCCACCATCAACTAGGATTTGACGGGAAAGCTCCTCTATAAGTGTGGTTTGTACCTTTTTTTTCACTGCCGCAGAAACAGGCAAAGCAAGAGATGCGAATGTCAAAGCTACTGCTGCTTGTAAACGTTGATCATTGTGCTCCATACTACAAATTGTTACGCGCAAATAACGAAATTGCAAACCAAGTGCACGCAAAAAGCGTTTTTCAAACCGCTCACTTGCCCCTTCTAACAACATTTTCGAATGACAAATCCATGAAATCAAGCGCCGCGCCACAACAGGACTACTCCAAGCAAGCCCTTTTACCTTCTTGCCAGCATGGTCAAACCAATCTTCTAAAAGAGAGCGTGCATGTGCAGAAGCTAAATCACTTCCTGCTGCCTCCATATGGCGCAACCAATGAAAATCATGTAGAGCCGCTTCCCATTCTAGCGTTGGTGGAACCAATGAAAACGGCGAAACAGCACCAGAATGAACAATATGACCAGCAAAAGCAAAACGACCATGATAAAATTCATGCGCCATCATCGGATCAGCTACATGCAAATCCATGGGATGCGCTAAAATTTTATGAGGACGAAACCCTGAAAATCGCCAACGAAACAATGGTCCAACCCATAAACGCCGCATAACATTCTGTATCGTATCGATACAGGCTGCCACTTTTACCTGAGGAGCTTTTACCGCAACCGCCAAAATTTCATCTCCATTTATGCTGAATCAAATACAATTTCGACCATTTTTGTAAATGAAGCGTTAATTAAGCAATTTTTCGTAAGCGCGCAGCAAAAAAACCATCCATTCCTAAAAATACGGTTTTCTCAGCATCAAAATTTTTATGACAAAAATCCGCAGGCGTTGTCCGTAACATCGCCCCACAAAGCAAATGTTCCAGTGCTCCCATTTCCTCTGGATAAATAGGGTCTAAAACAATGTCATTGCGTGTCGATAAAATTTTCTCAATAAGATCTTCACCTTCTTCTCTTGCCAATGAACAATTGGAAAAAACAATCCGCCCCCCTACCTTCACCAAAGAAATTGCTGCGACAAGCAAATCATATTGCAACGCCGCTAACTTGACGATATTTTCCCTCGATTTCGTCCATAAAATATCTGGATGACGACGGATTGTTCCTGTAGAAGAACAAGGAGCATCAAGAAGAACCACATCAAAAAGCTGTGTGGGATAGAAATTTCTCACATCGCCCTGCCAAATGTGAACTGAAAAATGAAGCCGTTCCATATTTTCTTTTAAACGCTTTATGCGGTTAGCAGAAAGCTCAATTGCAGTCACCTCAGCCCCTTGCAAAGCCAATTGTGCTGTTTTTCCTCCAGGGCTCGCACAAAGATCAGCAACGCGTTTACCCTCAATATTCCCAAGTAAACAAGCAGGCAAAGCTGCTGCAAAATCTTGGACCCACCAAGACCCTTCACGATAGCCTGGTAAATCAGAAACAGAACACTCCAGACGTTTCAATCGAACAGAACCATTGGGCAATACCACACCGCCAAGCCTTTCAGCCCATCCACCACTATCAGATTTCACTGTCAAATCGAAAGGAGGTTCCACACTTTGAATTGCGATAATCTTATGCGCCTTTTCTGTTCCATAAGCTGACACTAAAAGCTGTCCAAACCACGCTGGAACACCTTCAATGGTAGGAACTTGTTGGCGTAAAGGCTCTGCCTCACGAGCAACATTGCGCAAAAGAGCATTCACCACCCCTGAAAAACGGCGCATTCGAGGATCAAGTTTCGCCACACGGACAGCTAAATCAATAGCCGCATGATCGGGAATATCAAGATAAAGAATTTGTGCAACACTGATATGCAAAAGATGCTGAAGTGAAAGTGCTTGTGAAGGCAAAGGACGCGCCAAAAAGCGTGAGAGAGCCGCCATAATCTGCCCTCGATGACGCAATGAAGCTGTTAAAATAGCCCGACATAACAAACGATCTCGTTGTGAAAGCTTCAAATATTGTGGATGTCCGTGTTCATTATCCGTCAAACCAGACAGAGGCGTGTACTTATCAACTACCGCCCCCAAAAGACGCACACACACCTGTCGAACAGCTAATCCTGGAACATTTTTTTCAGACACATGCCCCGCTTTTTTGTGTTTCAAAACACCACCTTTATATCACTATTTTCTCAAGAGCTCCCTCAATAACTCTATGAACCAGATCTTTTTGAATTTTCATAACGAAGCCAAGAAGGACGTTTTGTAACACGCTGAAAAGAACTGTTTTCTTGCTCTCCTAATGCATGAGTCTGACCACTATGAAAATCTCCATAGTTCACCCCGCTGCTTTTTTCATGTATAGCGTCTTCTTTATTCCATCCCACACTTTTGGCAAGAGCTCCTTTCATCTCTTCTGCTTGCTGATAAAGAGCAGCGATACGATTTGCAGTTGCTGGATGTGTCGAAAAAAGACTATCCGCTCCCTCACCGCTCAAAGGATTAATAATAAACAGATGCGCGGTTGCTGGATTATGCTCTGCTTCTTCATTATATACCCCACGTCCTCCATCAGCAATCTTACGCAATGCCGAAGCCAACCATAAAGGATTACCACATATTTCAGCCCCTCTACGATCCGCAGCATATTCCCGTGTACGGCTAATCGCCATTTGCACCAGCATCGCTGCAAAAGGCGCCACGAGCAATGCAATAAATCCTCCAATTGCCCCAGCGCCATGAGAATCTTCTGAAGAATTACGCTGTCCTCCCATAAAGAAAGCAAAATTACCAAGCATTGAAATTGCCCCTGCAATCGTTGCGGTTAGAGTCATTGTTAACGTATCACGATGCTCAATATGTGCGAGCTCATGCGCCATAACGCCGGCAATTTCCTCAGCGCTTAACCGCTCTAACAACCCAGTACTTGCAGCAACAGCTGCATTTTGCGGATTACGTCCCGTCGCAAAAGCATTTGGCTGTGTATTCTCAATAACATAAATTTTTGGTTGAGGAAGAGAAGCTTTTTTAGCTAAATCGCTTACAATCTTATAATAAACTGGTGCTGAATGCTGATCAACTTCACGCGCCCCGTACATGCGTAAAACGATTTTATCTGAATTCCAATAAGAAAAAAAGTTTAAACCACTTGCCATTAAAAGAGCAATGACCATGCCACCACCCCCTCCAACAAGATAACCAACTCCCATAAAGAGAGCAGTTAAAAAAGCCAAAAGCATAGCTGTACGCATTATATTCATTACTCAAAAAACTCCATGATAAAAGTCAATTAATACTATATGATGGTGTTTTCTTTCTGCTTCTTCAATGGAATAGGTGTAAAATGAATAAAAAAGATGAGAAAACAAGCAAAAAAAATGCAACTGTCATTAAACAGCAATCTCTTTCTCCCGCAGCACAACGCGCCCTTAAAGAAGCTGAAGAAAGACGAAAACGCGCAACAAAAAAAGAACAACCTTTAGAAAACGGCGGACGCGGCGGCAAAGACCCTTCCCGCTATGGAGACTGGGAAATTAAAGGCCGCGCCATTGATTTTTAAAACCATTGATTTAAAAAAACCAGCGCGATTTAAACAAGCAACTTTTTAAAGAAAATCCGTTTTTGATAGACAAAAACGGATAATATTTATTTTTCTAAAGCTTTTAAAAACACATTGATTAAACAACCATGCTTCTTATGCTGTAGCAGATTCTGCTTCAGCCGCTGCCGCTGCTTCTTCTGCCGCTTGCTTTGCTGCTGCTATACGTTCTTGTGCTTTTTTACCCGGTTCACCTTTATGTGGATTATTACGAGTTGGACGCTTTTTCAAGCCAGCTGCATCTAAAAACCGTAAAACGCGATCTGTTGGTTGAGCCCCTTGCCCAAGCCAATATTGGATACGTTCTTCATTAAGTTTCACCCTCGGTCCATCTTTAGGCAACATTGGATCCCATGCACCAACACGTTCAAGAAACCGCCCATCGCGCGGACTACGAACATCTGCAACGACGATATGATAGTAAGGACGTTTTTTTGAACCTCCACGGGACAAACGAATTTTCAATGCCATATTTTATCTCCTATTGTCAGCTCTGGCTTTCGTTTAAATTGACTTTTTTTGTTTTTTGCTCTTCAGCAATAACTTCATGATGACTCACAACTTCTTTAATAATAAATTTTAAAAATCTTTCAGCAAAATCAGGATCAAGATGACTATCTATAGCCAATTGCCGCAAACGCGCTACCTGATATTGCTCACGCAGAGGATCTACTTTAGGCAAATCATAACGGGCTTTTAAGCGCCCAACAGCTTTCGTACAACGAAACCGCTCTGCTAAGATATGAATCAAGGTTGCATCAAAATTATCAATGGATGCTCGTAAATGTGCCAATTCGTTTAATACTGTTTCCTGCATTATATTCCTTTCCCTCTTTACATCTTATTTTTTCTTAGGATGCTGAGGAAAATTTCCCCCATCGACAATGCCATTGGAAAGACCAGGAAATGTAGATCCACGCTTAGGAAGTCCGGGCAAAAGCTTCCCTCCATTACCATTTTCAATTTGCTTTTGAAGCATTGAGAATTGCTTTGGATCCAATCCCGACAAATCCGGCATAGCTGGAGAATCCCCTCCCAAGTTTCCCATACCACCAAAACCCATTTTGGAACCAAGGCCTCCCAACATTTTTCCCATAAAACCACTTTTTCCTTTACCACCCATAGCTTTCATCATATCAGCCATTTGGCGATACATCTTCAAAAGTTTATTAATATCAGCCGCTGTCGTACCAGACCCCTTAGAAATTCGTTGTTTGCGGCTATGTTTTAAAAGCTCTGGATTCGCCCGCTCTTTCGGTGTCATAGATGAAATAATGGCCAATTGACGATCAAACAAACGATCATCAAACCCCGCAGCCGCAATCTGCTCTTTGACCTTCCCCATTCCTGGCAACATGCCCATAATACCGCCCATTCCACCCAGTTTTTTCATTTTCTGCAACTGTTCTGCAAGATCATTCAGATCAAATTTTCCGGCTTGCATTTTTTTTGCAAAAGCAGCAGCTTTCTCGTGATCCATTGTTTCTGCAGCTTTTTCAACCAAAGAAACAATATCCCCCATTCCGAGAATACGATCAGCAATACGACTGGGATGAAATTCTTCTAAAGCATCTATTTTTTCACCAGTTCCAATTGCTTTAATTGGTTTACCTGTAACAGCACGCATAGAAAGAGCAGCGCCACCACGCCCATCACTATCCATCCGTGTTAAAATAATCCCCGTAATCCCTACACGCTCATCAAAAGAACGAGCAAGATGAACGGCATCTTGCCCCGTCAAACTATCAGCCACCAACATAATCTCATGAGGAAGGGAACATGCTTTAATTTCAGCCAATTCGAGCATCAAAGCTTCATCAATATGATTACGTCCTGCTGTGTCAAGAAGAAGCACGTCATAACCACCCAATTTAGCAGCCTGCACGGCACGTGATGCAATATCAACGGGCAGCTGACCCGCAATAATAGGCAAGCTTGCAAGTTTTGCCTGCTCTCCCAATTGGCGCAATTGTTCCTGTGCAGCGGGACGGCGTGTATCTAATGACGCCATGAGAACTTTTTTATTGTGCTTATCAGTAAAACGTTTTGCAAGCTTTGCTGTTGTGGTTGTTTTTCCCGAACCTTGCAAACCAGTCATCATGATAACAACAGGAGCTGGTGCATTTAAATCACTCAGAACGCTTTCATTTCCAAGAATATGAACCAATTCATCATGAACAATTTTAACCACCATTTGGCCTGGTTTAATTGATTTAACGATTTCGGCCCCAACAGCTTTTTCCCGAACTCTATCGGTAAAAGAGCGCACAACATCAAGAGCAACATCAGCTTCCAATAAAGCGCGACGAATTTCACGCAGCGCCTCTACAACATCCTGATCCGATAAAGCGCCACGTCCCGTCAAATGAGACAGGATAGAACCAAGTCGCTCTTGCAAGGATTCAAACATCATTTACCTCATTGTTGCATAACAAACAAACCAAAATAGCATCCGAGAACGCATCGCGCCGTCGGATGTTGACCTCTGAGATCTCTTTATACCCTTAAACCGGGGTCTCAGTCGGTGGCTCCAAGTTAATTTTGTCACTGAAAGCTTGCTCCTTCAAACAATAAAACCCCAGCTTTGTCAAGTTTTATCATAAAATGTCTTTTTATACGAAGAAATAAAAACAACAAATACTATACTTCAAAACTTTCAACTTCAACACGCATAAAACAACCTGTTTCCTGTTCCATGCTCCATAATTTTCCGCTAGAGATATCAAACCAAACCCCATGCAATGTCAAAAAACCTTGATCTTTGCGAAGTTTTATCCACGGAAACGTCTCTAAATTTCTCAACGAATGGCGAATAGAAAGCTGCTCTAATGCCGTCTGTTTTTCTGGCCACGACAACGACTTATTATTCAAAACAATTTCTGCTGCTGGAGCTAAGAGACTTATCCATTGACCGATAAAATCATTTGATAATAAAGATTTATATGTCTCATTAAGAGCAGTACGAATGCCTCCACAATGGGCATGACCAAAAACGACAATATGTCTCACCTCAAGCAATTGCACAGCATATTCAAGAGCTGCTGATGTTGCGTGATACTGGTCATCAGGAGAAAAAGGAGGAACCACATTCGCCACGTTGCGCAGAGTGAAAATTTCCCCTGGCTTAGCATCAAAAATCATTTCTGGTACTGCACGCGAATCACAACAAGCAATGACCAAAACTTCAGGTTTCTGCCCCTCAATCGCCAATTGCTGATAATCTGCTATTTTATATAAAAAATGATTGTTTATAAAGTTTTGGTAACCACTTAAAAGTCTTTCTGGTAAATGCGCCATTCTCTCTTTACTTTTGCTTCTTTTTTTACTTTCATTTTGTATAGTTTAAAAAACAAACTATTAACATACAAAAATACTAAAAATGCCCTTTCCTTGAAGCAAAATATTTCTTTAAAGTACAAAATATTACTAAAAATAGCAAAAACAAACTCATTCTTTCCAAATAAAGAGCTATTTTCTTCAGAAAGAAGGTGTTACAGTATATAAAAAATATAATGGTCTGCTTTTAAAAAGAGAAGAAAGACCCCTTAAGAGCAAAAAGGGAGAGTGAATGTGTTGCAACAAAAAAAAACAGAAACAAAAAACACCCAAGATAAAATAGAACAAATCCTTTTTGCCCAAACCGATAAAGAAGATATTGCTTATTATGAAAATGAAGAACTTAAAAAGGCCACAGCCATCGCGGTAAAAGCTTTTAATCTCCATCAGACGGGAAACAACACCATCTGCTTTGAACAAAATTTAACCCGTAGTAACAGACCTGTAACCGTTATCACGCTTGTCAATGATAACAAACCCTTCCTTCTCGATTCTATTTTAAATGTTTTCAATCAACACAAAAACCATATCTATTTGATTGCACACCCCATTATTGATTGTGCTTCTGGAAAACGCATCAGTCTGATGCAAATTCACATCGAGTCATTAAACAAACAGCAAATACAAAAACTTGAAAATGAACTCACCTTAGTTCTTGAACAGGTTAATGCTGCTGTACAAGACTGGAAACCTATGCTTGAAGAAGTTGAAAAGCATATTCATGCCTACCAAATAAGTCTTCCCCCGCACTACAAACAAGAAGGCGAAAAAGCCATTGAGTTTCTTCACTGGCTAATGGACGATAATTTCATTTTCCTTGGTATGCGCACTTACAACTTCATCAAAGACCAAAAACCCCTAAAATCCTTTACAGAAAGTAATATTGAACTTGGTATACTCACGGATGCTTCTATTCATATTATTGACGATAAAAGCATGAAAGAACCTCCTCAAGAAGTTTTATCCTTCATGGAAAGCGATAATCTGTTTATCGTGACAAAAGCGAACAGCCGCTCCAAAATTCACCGTTCTGTTTGGCTCGATTATATTGGTCTTAAAATCTTTGATAAAGAAAACCAACTCTGTGGAGAATTACGCATTGTAGGGCTTTTTACCTCCTCAGCTTATACACGTTCTATTTTGCAAATTCCTTTCTTAAAAGAAAAAGCCCGAACTATTATTCAACGTCTTGGACACAATCACGCCGATTATTCAGGAAAAGCACTCATCAGTGCTTTAGAAACCTATCCAAGAGATGAAATGTTTCGCTCTGATGTTGATACATTGACAGAAAACACTAAGCTTATTCTACAATTAGATGAGCGCCCACGTTTACGGGTTCTTGCCCACACTGATTCTTTTGGACGCTTTGTTTCTATCCTGGTCTACGTACCGCGTGACCAATATAGCAGCAGCCTGCGTGAAAAAGTTGGTGAACATTTTGTTGAGCTTTATAAAGGTGACTTTTTTGAATCTTATCCGCTATTTTTGGAAAGCACTCTTATACGTGTCTATTATATCATCCATCGCAAAGGAAATGAAACTGTTCCTCTTCACGAGCGCTCCATACTTGAACAACATGTACGTTCGATTGCACGAAGTTGGGAAGACAGGGTTCAAGCCATCGCTCTTAACAAGAAAATAACAGAGCAACAAACACGTCTAGCCAGTGAATTCCCCAACAGCTATCGTGATTTATTTTCAGCTGAAGACGCTATTAATGATGCCGGACATATTCTAAGTCTTCATGATGAAAAGCCCCTTTTCGTGATCTTTTATCACGCACAAAACAAAGAAAAACAGTGCATTTCTCTTCGGCTTTTTCACCGCCATGAAGCACTTGCCCTTTCCAAACGTGTACCACTCCTTGAAAACATGGGGTTTCGCGTTATTGCTGAACAAACCCTTGAATTACCAGATGGCAATGGGCGCTCTGTGTATCTTCATGATATGCAGCTAGAAAGTACTTTCCAACGCTGTATCAATTTTGAAAAAGACGGTCAAAAACACGCCGAAACCTTTGAAGCCATTTGGGCACAAAATGCTGATAATGACGGCTTTAATGCTCTCACCCAGACAGCTGAGCTTGATTGGCATGAAATTGTTATTTTGCGCCATTATGGGCGCTATCTCCAACAAGCTGGAATTCCTTATTCGCAAGATCGCGTTGCCCAAACTTTAAATGCTTATCCTGACATTACCCAAGATCTTTATGCTTTATTTCATTTAAAATTTCATCAAAGCCATACAGAAAAAGAACGGGAAAAAAACCAACAAGTCATTCAAAAGCGCATTGAAGAAAAATTACGGAAAGTCTCTGGTTTAGACGATGATCTCATTTTACGCCGTTATTGTAACCTTATCGAGGCGAGTTTACGAACGAATGCCTTTACACCTCTTCCTGATGGATGTCCACGGCGTATTTTAGCCACCAAATTAAATCCGCGCCAGATTGAAGGTTTGCCTGAACCGCGCCCTTACCGAGAAATTTTTGTTTATGGACCAGAAGTTGAAGGGGTCCATTTGCGTTTTGGACCTATCGCTCGTGGTGGAATTCGTTGGTCTGACCGTGCATTAGATTATCGCACCGAAGTGCTTAGCTTAGTCAAAGCCCAACAAGTTAAAAATGCGGTTATCGTTCCTGCAGGTGCAAAAGGTGGATTCTATCCCCATCGGCTTCCCCAAACAAATGACCGTGCTGTCATCATAGAAGCAGCACGACAAGCTTATACAGACTTTATCACAGCTTTGCTCTCCATTACAGACAATCTGATTAACGGCAAAATAAGTTCTCCCCACAATGTCATCTGTCATGATGACCCTGACCCCTATTTTGTTGTTGCGGCAGACAAAGGAACAGCAACTTTTTCTGATACAGCCAACGCCATCAGCCAAGCAAACCACTTTTGGCTTGATGATGCTTTTGCCTCTGGAGGTTCAGCAGGTTACGACCACAAAGACATTGGTATTACAGCTAAAGGTGCATGGGAAGCCGTCAAAAGACATTTTAGAGAGTCATTTAATCACGATATTCAAACAACGCCCTTCACCTGTGTCGGTGTTGGCGATATGTCTGGTGATGTCTTTGGCAATGGAATGCTGCTTTCCAAACAAACAAAATTGATTGCCGCTTTTGATCACCGCGATATCTTTATTGATCCAGATCCGAACATAGACGAAAGCTATGCAGAGCGTACGCGTCTCTTCAGACTGCCTCGCTCAAGCTGGCAGGATTACGATAAAACCAAATTATCAAAGGGCGGTGGTATCTTCTCACGAAAAGAAAAAACCATTACTCTCTCACCTGAAGCAGCACAAGCCATTGGTTTCGAAAAACAAACAGGAACACCCTTTGAAATTATCTCTGCTCTTCTCAAAGCCCCTGTTGATCTTTTATGGTTCGGTGGCATTGGTACTTATATCCGTGCTGCAACAGAAAATGATGCCCAAGTAGGTGATCGCGCAAATGATGCAATACGCATTACCGGAGAACAAGTGCATGCAAAAATTATTGGTGAAGGAGCTAATCTTGGTGTTACACAACGTGGACGGATTGAATATGTCTTAAATGGTGGTCGATGCAATACGGATGCCATTGACAATTCTGCTGGTGTGAATTGTTCTGATATTGAGGTCAATCTCAAAATTGTTCTTGCATCAGCACTACGTGCCAAAACGTTAACCCGCGAAGATCGCAATAAGCTCTTGAAAAAAATGACGCCTCAAGTCGAGCAACTCGTCTTGCGCAACAATTATCTACAACCCCTTGCGCTTTCTTTGGCGGAAAACCAAAGCACTACTGATTTGCCCTATCAAATACGCTTTATGCACGATTTGGAACAAAAAAAGCTTCTAGATCGTAGAGTTGAAATACTCCCTGATGAGCAAATTTTACGACAAAGAACAACCCAAGGCAAAGGTCTTCTCCGTCCAGAACTCGCCGTTATTTTTGCCTATGCTAAATTGACCTTAAAAGAAGAAATTGCTAATAGCCCCATTGTTGATGATCACTATTTCAATACAGCCTTGCTGAACTATTTTCCAACCCAAATTCAAGAAAATTTTAAGAAGGAAGTTATTAACCATCAATTGCGTCGTAATATTATCGCAACGCTGATTGCCAACGATATTGTAAATCGTGGAGGCCCCACTTTTGTTAATAGACTACACGATGCAACAGAACAAAAGACTGAAAATATTATTCGCGTTTTCATTGCCATCCGCGATGGTTTCGAAATTCCTCAATTGTCTGAGCAAATTGATAAGCTTGATAATAAAATACCCGGCCTTGTCCAAAATAAATTCTACGCAACAATGACCCCAATGCTCTTTGAAACAACCAATTGGGGTTTGCACAACATAGATCTCTCACGTCCATTAGAAGAAATTGTAAAAACAATAAAGCAAGCCCGTAGCGTTATTGAAAAAGAGCTTATGCATTCTCACGACAACGATATTAAGCAAAAGATTGAAGAAAAAGCATTACACTACAGCGAAGAGGGAGCACCAAAAGCATTAGCGAAACAATTAGCCCTTTTGGAAGCTGCTTCAACAATCTGTGATATTTCTTTAATTGCAAAAAGAAGTAACAGTGATCTTATTAAAACCGCAGAGATCTACTTTTCACTTGCGCAAATCATTCGTATAAACCGCATTAACGAAGCAAGTCGTATAATCCCTGTAGTAGATTATTATGATAGTATGGCTTTAAGCCAAGCCAAAGAAAATGTTTCTGAAAGCTTTCGGCAAATCGTTATGAAAATCCTCAAAAATTATGGAAAGAAAAAAGATCCTTTTGACACTTGGAAAAAAACAGAAGAAGATCATATTCACAACATTACAAACCGCATTAGCGCCCTTATTGAAAATGATCTCAATATTTCTCGTTTTACTTTTGCAGCAGGATTGATTTCTCAACTTCAAAATATTGGCTTTCAAACCTAAAGAAAATACAAAACGGCCCTCTCAATCTCCCATTCTATCCCACCACCACAACAAACCAACTAAGACAGAGCAGAAGTTTGCATTTTTAGGCAAGGTTCCAAAAATAAAAATCTCGCTATTTATCACAATAGAATTGTTTGCAACAATTTCAAAAAAACAACAGGATTGATTTTTCACCCTAAAAACATAAACTTTCAAACTAAAAAGCAGTACAAAACAGCTAAGCTTTTGCTCCGTTCTATCCATCTATGACTAATCAGCAAGGGAAGAACGGAAGCCCTATCCTGCATTTTTAGACAGAGCACTCAAAATAAAAAATAAATTCAAATTTTACTGTCAATTAACCCCATTTCCCCTTGCATATTGCAAATGGGAAAGCCGAATAGATAAAAACAATAAAGAAAGGACTAAAAATGCCCCTCATAAACCGCCCCAAGCGCCAAAAGCTGCAGTAACATTGGGAGTTAGCAAATATAATATGATGGTGTTGCCCCCTAGCTTATTACTCCATAACCGAAAAGATGGTGGTGTTTAATGGCTTTATCCTTATACCATTCATAGGCGACATCGTGAAATAAGAAGCACTGAGAAATATTGTTTTAATAAATACGTAAATATGCAATACAAATATATTCTGTTTTACGTGGAAGACATATGGCTTCATTAAAAAATATCAGAAATAAAAGGATAAGTTTAATCCATTATTTAAAAGATATAACTGTAACTGCTTTTGAAATGCGTAAAATCGAATAAAAAATGACAGTAAAGATGGATGTTGATTTTCCCCTTTACAACTTCATATCTTCCTCCAACTAGGCTATTTACTTGTTTTTAGAGGTTACACCCAAACAAATATATGCAATATGCTCAATCCATATATAAAGAAAAAGGTTCCTAACAAAAACCACACCACCTGTATAAAAAGGCAATTCAGCATACTTTAAAATGCCACTTTTTCCATACAAACACTGTTGCTATATGTAGTTTGACATAAGATTTTGTACTAAGTGAAAAGAGGTTGGACGAATTAGGAATAGGTGGTAATTTTTTATTTTTATAGCTATTTTTTTTACCATTAAATACGCATTTTGTTAAAATAAATGTTTAACACTCTAAAATTGCAAAAAAGTGTGAAAATCAGAAAAAGTCGAAATTTGGTAGTAAAAATGAAAAAAGGCTTTGGTACAACACCTAAAGTGGAGCAAGACGACCAAGTTTTAAAAATCCCAGTTTTACCCACCCATTGTTAATGAGCAAGGAAAGAACGGGAGCGCCGTCCGCATTTTTAGGCAAAGCACCCAAAATAAAAAATAACGCTTGAAGATTATTGGCTTGCGCGGGAAATAAGCGCTGCAGAGTGTCAAGAAGCTTCATGGACTGAATAAGGACAAGTTCAAATTTTGCTGTCAAATATCCTTCATCATCAAAAGAAAAAGGTCCACTAATACGCACTGCACCACCTGTATGAAAAGTCAATTCACCTTGCTTTAAAAGTCCACTTTTTCCATACAGTCGCTGTTGCCAATTTTTTTCTTCATCTTCAGACTGAAAAGAGATGTCATTTAAAATCCATTTCAAATTGCCATCAATTTTAGGAATATCAACAAAAGAAGGTTTTAAAAAAGGAGAAGCATCAAAACCGTCAAAAGTTATATGTCCCGATAAATCATTCTTTTCATGTTTTAGATCAAAACGCAAAAATTCTGCCGTTATTTTTTGGGAAGCTTCTTTTGGCTCTAACGGCTGAATAATCACGTCATGCGTATTTTGCAAAGATGCCGGATCTTCAATATTTTCTTGTGTCGTTTTTTTATCTGTCGTTTGTGCTCTTAATGCTTCTTGAAGCTTTTGATCTTCAGAGGAAGAGGAAAAAGATGAAATCTCAAGCCCTTCAGCTATAAATTTCAATGTTTTACCCGTTTTCCAATAAGGCTCTGTTTCAATCACCAAATTGCGCCAATGCGATACTATGGGAGTTTTTTCGGAAAAAACAATTAATGCAGGAGAATGAACATTAAACTCGACCAAATGAGGTGCGTAAATTGGTGCACCAGCTGTCAAACGCCCCGTCGATAAAGAAACCCCATGTAAAGGCCAAGAAAATTGAAACTTGTCACAAACAACACCGACACTTAAAGGATAACCATCCTTGTGCACATTCTCACATACCGCCGCCATATTATGGGAAGATACTTTTGTGAATATATCAGAAACATAGTCTTCTATTTTACGTGAAAAAAAAACCAGAGTGCGCTATAAATAAATATCAGAGCAAGACAAAAGAGCCCACAAATTAAATAACTCAAAGAAAAACTTTTTTGTGATGATGGTATTTGAAAGGATTTAAACAATATTCAAACTTTCTTTATCTCTTAACTTCCTCCCCACCCTAAAAAGGATAAAGATTCCCAACCACGTTCAGTTTATACACAATCCAACTTCTTAATCGATCGGATTTTATCTACTGATCACTTCAAGAAGTCCCTATACATCGTTCTAAAGTATAGTATCTCATAAGCTTAATAAACAAGATTTTCTTAAAAAAAACCCATTACACCCCTTAACAAAAAACACCTCATGTGTAAAGTTTTACATAGATTTTCTACCTCTGCCTTAAACCATACTGTTTTACAGCACAACAAAAATGATAATGAATAGTGTCTCTTAACGATAAAGCCATTGAGCCCCCCATCTTTACGCTTATGGAGGAGCCAAGCCAGCACCATCATTATATTTGGCTAGCCCCCAAATGTTGCGACAATCCTTGACACTTAAGACAGTTCATAAGAAGCATTTTTAGTCTTTTCTTATACAGTTTTTGCCCACATACCAGCCCTACTTGTGACATGCAAGCAAGAAGTTTTTATTGAGTCAACATACCAGATTTGGAATGAGAAAACCTTACTATATTCGGAGTTCTCATTCAATATACAAAACCATGAATTACCTATATAAATCAATGCTTTGTCAATAATCACACAAGTACGGGCGGTGTACAAAAAATCTGGTGTAATGCGCTTTCAAACCATTGGCTCAAAGCTCGATCATAGATTAAACGACCTTTCAAATGTGCACAAGCAGGTTGAGCACCTTTTTCAGTCAATTTATGTGCCGAACGCACGACCAAACGCCGCATCATAGCGCGTGTAAATTCAGCATGAAACTGCAAGCCCCATGCATTGTTTCCATAACGAAAAGCTTGTGTAGGATATGTATTCCCTGTTGCCAAAAGCATTGCCTCTTTCGGTAAATCATAAATACCTTCATCATGGAAATGGTAGACCATCTCTGGCCAATTCATCAATTCCTTCCCTTGTGGGGTTGCTTCTAGTGGATACCAGCCGACTTCAACAGTCCCATCACTTCTTGTACCAACGCGCCCCCCTAGATTTCGCGCTAACATTTGTGCTCCAAGACAAATACCCAAAAAAGGCTTATTTTCCTTTAGTGATAACGAAATCCAATCAATTTCCTCACCAATATAGGCTTCGCTGTCATTCACACTCATCGGTCCCCCTAAAATAACAACGCCGGCATAATGCTCTAATGTATCAGGGAGTTTTTGTCCAAAAATAGGACGATAAATATCAAGAACAAAACCATTTTGTTGTAAAAATTTTCCCAAACGACCAGTATAAGTAGAGCGCCGATGAATAACGACAGCAATCCTTGGTTTGTTATTTTTTTGTTTTTTATCAAGACATCTCTGATTTAAAAACATTTTTTAACCAATCACCTCTGCTATCAAGCAAAACTTTATTTTTAAAACATAAGAGAATAATTTTATTGGACAAGACTAACGATATTTTTTCTTCTAGGTCAATTGTTTCTTCTGAGAAAACATTCGTATTATCACATTGATGCAATTTAAAATAAACGAAATTTTTTCCTCGATAAAGATGTTTCTTCTTCTGTTTTAACCCCTGGATCATCAACATTTAAGTGAGTTTGACTGAACATTTTTACATCTTTTTCTTTTATATCTTGTTTCTCCACCTGCGCATTATGCAAAAGAGAATCATCTATAGGTGTTAATTTTTCAAGCTTCTTATCTCCAACATCAACACTTTTTCCCATAACATACTCTTTGTCTTGCTTTTTCGACACAATATTGTCCGCCTCTAATGTGAGAGAAGGCATACAAGGAGGCGCCTTCCATTCAAAACAGCCCAAACGTCCACTGATTGGAGAAACCGCTGACCAAGAAGAAAAAATGGCCCCATCACACATCCACACTGGATCACGTTCAGCACGAAGTGCTAAAGAAAGCCATTGACGCACAGCACCTTGATTGTTTCCCTGTGCCTCTTCAATATCTGCCAACAATAAATAAACACTTTCCCGTGGATGACATTGTAATGCTTTTTGTGCCTTCTCTCTTGCTAATGCTGTTTCACCAGCATCCAAAGCTGCTTTAGCAATAAGGAAAGCCGACTCAAATGCATCTTTATTATAAGAAGCAAGTGTCTTAGCCCTTTTCAATCGCCCAATGGCTCCTTCTTCTCTTTCAAGATAAAGCGCTCCCAAGTCAGGATGCGGCTCCTTTTGCCAAGCCGCTATAATCATTTTATCCGCTTTACGCGTCTCGTTTAATTTATAAAGAATATCAGCAGCAATAACTATTATTGGAACAAAATCAGGCGCCAATTTATGGGCTTTCAAAATAGCTTCACGTGCTTGTACAGGATGTGTATCAAACAAAGAAAGTGCCTGCCCACTTAGTAGTAAAACCTGTATATGCTGCTGCTCTGGAGTCGCGCGAATAGAACGCGGGAGAGCTTTTTGCGTTCTTTCAAAAATAGTAAGTGCCTTATCCCATTTACCCTCAGTACTTAACCGATCAAGCACCGCCTGATGCGCCCATAAAAGTGCTGGCGATAAAGTCAGTGCCTCTTCGGCATATTGTTGCGCTGCCTCATAAGCTTTACTCTTCATCGCTTCACGAAACAAACCATAAAGTCCAACCAGTTTTGTCGGATCTTCCTTTCTCATCTCTTCATAAAGACCGATGGCGCGAACAGAGTCATTTTGTAAAGACAAGGTTTGCGCTTGTAAGAGTTTTACCAATGGCTCTTGTTTTCCTGCAAGATATTTAGCAACCCGTGCTTCCATTTTTTGCGCAACCATACTATCACCAGCAAAAGTTGCAAGAATCCCCTTTGAAAGAGCTTTGTAACCACGCTTTTGATGGCGTTTATAAAAATAATTGGAAAGAGCACTCGGTATGGAAAAAAAGAAAGACAATAACCACCATAAAAGCACCAGCGTTACAAAAAACAAAATAAGCACACTTAACACTGTAAGAAATGAAGCAGAAAATCTGAAATGCAAAAATGTGAGAACAAAAATACCATTGTGATTAGCAACCCACGTGAAAGCTAAACCGAGGATACAAACAACAAAAATATAAATAAAAACACGTATCATCTTGGGCCTATTTACATCTTTGTTGCTTTAAAAGATCCTTGTTGCACAGACAATAACAATTGCTGCAACAACTGTTGAATAGCAATATGTCTTTCAAGCTGCTTAACAAAATCCATTGAAACATCTTTTGCACTTTGGGGCAATGATTGCCATTCGCTCAAAGCCTTTTCGTAATCACCAGCTTGAATGGCAACTTCCATGCGTGCCGCAATAGCCCCCAGCGTTGTCCCTTCAACATTTCCAATCGGTCGCGAAACAATGAGCCCTTTTATCCACGCTAAAATTCGGTCAAAAAAACCAGCATCTGACGCAACAAGATTTTGCGTACCAACAATTGCATCAGCAACATGAGCAAAATCAACTGAAAGTTGTGCTGAACTTGGAAGACCTACAGTAGCTGTTTTTTGCAACACATCAAGTCCATTAATCGAAGGCGATAATTGCCGCAACAGCTTTAATTCATTATTATAAGATCCACCACGCTCTACAGCATTTTTTAATGAACTAATTGCAGTAAAGAGCGCGGTATCTATTTCTTTTTTCTCACTATTTTTAACAGCAGTTTCTTCCTGTAGTGCTTCTAACTGTTGTTTTAACGCAGCAAAATTATTTGCATTGCTCTGCCCAACAGACAAAGCCGTCTCTATATCTTTCGACTTTCTAACAAAAGTTTGTACAGTTTCTTCAAGAGCTTTTACTTTTTCCTCTAAAATCGCAAAAGCTTTTTTGCTTTCTTCTTTCGATAGTTCATCATTTTTCGTTGTTTTAAACTGTTGTGATGAAAAAGAAGAAAACTCTGTTTTTAACGTATCAATTTCTTGAAAGACCCGCCTCAATTGTTCCTTTGTTTCTTCACCTTGACTTTTTGCGGCTTCAGCAATCTGCAAAGCTTTTTCTCCTCTAGCAGAATTTTCCACAAAAGGAGAAGGAAAAAAACCAGCCCGTTGAAGCCCCATAAAAATTCCCAAAGCAATGAATCCTCCCAAAATCCCAGAAAGGGACAAGAAAAGCCAAGTTGTACTAGAGGTACTTTTATCCTGACCTTGCATATTCTGTTTTTCTCGCGCATGAGCTTCTACAGAATTGTGGATTTTTTCCTCTGAATCATGGGGAACAGCTTCATGTTCAATAACTGGTTTCTTACGGCGCATACCAGCATAATGTGGTTTAACTTTTGGTTTTGAAGAATCGACCATCTCTGTCACTTTTCGTGCACACTTTTTTTAATGATAAAATAATAAAATGAAAAAAGTTTTAAAAACGCAGCTTTTCTCAATAATATTTACAAGTATCGCCTTTAATAGACAAGTTTTTAAAAAACATTTGCATTTTATACTCGAAAATACAGCTTTATTTTTTAATCAACGATATCATAAAATTCAAAGAAAATGCCAAAACACATATTTTTCATAGAAAAAACAATTCTAAGAGAAATACTTTGCATCTTTTTCTGTTCATGGTACGCACGCAGGAAAGAAGCTTCAATATAAGGTTTTGTTTAAAATGCGTCTACTGGGAATAGAAACAAGTTGTGATGAAACGGCAGCAGCTGTCATTGAATATAACAATGAATCAAACAGCCGAATTCTTTCCAATGTTGTTTGGAGTCAAATTGATCACCATGCACCTTACGGCGGTGTTGTTCCTGAAAT
The DNA here is from genome assembly GCF_042196865.1 of Bartonella sp. AC130YNZD. Lineage (NCBI taxonomy): Bacteria > Pseudomonadati > Pseudomonadota > Alphaproteobacteria > Hyphomicrobiales > Bartonellaceae > Bartonella > Bartonella sp. AC130YNZD. The sequence goes on along the minus strand of NZ_JBHIQZ010000010.1, from coordinate 20,491 downwards.
TGCTGCTCGTGCCCATGTTGAAGTTCTTGATCATTTAATTCTACAAGCACTAACAGAAGCAAACACAAAATTAAAAGATATTGATGGCATTGCAGCCACCTGTGGGCCTGGTTTGATAGGAGGATTGTTGGTAGGCGTTATGAGCGCAAAAGCACTCTCTCTTGCCACTGGCAAACCATTTATTGCGGTAAATCACTTAGAGGGACATGCTTTAACAGCTGTGTTAACGCACAACGTCAGCTTTCCTTATTTATTACTTTTAGTTTCAGGAGGTCATACACAAACAATCATTGTTCATGGAGTAGGCAACTATCAACGTTTAGGAACCACTATTGATGATGCATTAGGAGAAGCCTTTGATAAAACAGCAAAACTTTTAGGTCTTCCTTATCCTGGTGGACCAGCACTTGAAAAAGCAGCTTTATTTGGTGATAAAAATCGCATCCCTCTTCCACGACCTTTAAAAGGTGAAAAACGGTTAGACTTTTCTTTTTCAGGACTCAAAACTGCTGTTCGACAAGCCGCAACAGCCATAGCTCCCCTTACAGAAAATGATATTGCTGACATTTCCGCAAGTTTTCAAGCCGCCGTGACCGATACAATACATGATCGTATTCACCTAGCCCTACAACACTTTGCCCACCAATATCCTCTCTCTCATGATCAAGAAAAGCGTTCTCCTGCTTTGGTTGTCGCAGGCGGTGTTGCCGCAAACCAAGCCATTCGCTCTACGTTGCAAGAACTTGCCCATCAACATGGTTTTGAATTTATAGCCCCTCCTCTTTCCTTGTGTACCGATAATGCTGCAATGATTGCTTTCGCCGGTGCACAAAAACTCGTACGAGGAGAAACAAGCTCTCTTGACATTGCACCCCGCTCACGCTGGCCATTAGATGAAAAAGCCCCACCCTTGATCGGGATGGGACGCCGTGGAACAAAAGCATAATAAAATTGATGTCCTACACACATCTTAAAGAACGAAGATTTCTACTCAATCCGGTCTATAGATAGTCCGAATTCTCTATCGAGCAGATTCCACCTGCTTCCCACTCACACAATTCACTTAACCCAAAGATCGACACGTAAACCTAAATATTCACCACACATTCTTAAAAACTCCATGTTTCAAAAAACTGCCTTATATCATTACACTTCAAATGACGGTATTTTACAGCATAATAAGATCTACTCTCTCCCACGAAGCATAGATATGAATGTCATTCGTTGACCTCATCATCTTTGATCATTTATTCGTTTCATTGTCATTGTAATCTTAAAGCTTTTTAGAACCAATTTTCTTAATTTTTTCCAACAAACTCTTATAGTAACCGCATTTCAAACCATAGCTGAAAAGATAAGCAAAGAGCAAAATACTTTTACACAACATGAAATATCAATGGAGCGCGTCTCTCTACTACACATTATTTTGAAACAAGAAAAAATAGATAATAGCCGTTCTTTACCCCATTTTAAAAATCATCGTTGATGGTATTACAAAGATGCTTATAAAAATGCATAACAGTCTATGAAAAAGGAGAACTCATGGCTTATTGGCTTTTTAAATCTGAACCCCATAAATGGTCATGGGAGATGCAAAAGAAAAAAGGAGTTAATGGCGAACAATGGGATGGTATACGCAATTATCAAGCCCGTAACAATATGCGCGCTATGAAATATGGTGATAAAGGTTTTTTTTATCACTCAAATAAAGGTTTAGAAATTGTAGGAATTGTAGAAATATGTGCTGAAGCACACCCTGATTCTACAAGTTCTGATCCACGCTGGGAATGTGTGGATATCCGAACACTTTGTGACATGCCAACACCTGTTTCATTAAAACAAATCAAAGCCAATCCTAAACTAGCAAATATGGTGTTGGTCAAGGCCAGCCGCTTATCAGTACAACCCGTGACAGAAGAGGAATGGACAGAAGTCTGTTTGATGGGCAACCTTAAGAGGGAAATGCTTTTATCTTAAAACAATAATTTTTATTCATTAACTCATATAAAAAGATGCTTCATAGCGCAGAAGAATAAGCACAACACATCCTTCTGTTGAGGTATTCTCATGCTAAATGCATAAATATGATATTTTTCTTTGTCATTTTTTATCCTGCACTCTTTCTCAATACAGTCTCCTTCCAAATTACACAAAAAACCTCTTTATGAGGCATCTTTTCGGCATTGCTAAAGGCAAGGCTTACTCAACAATTATAATAAGCAACACCAAAAACATAACACACAGCCCCCTTCGCACACAAATGCAACGAAAAAACAAAACTGAACGTGGATAAAAAACAATAAAAATGATCGTGAAATTCTCCTAAACAGTGCATATGTGCTAGGTGTTGCACAATTCTCTTCACACTTAAAAAACGAATCATATTGCGTGTTTATTGTTTTGCATGTTGGACGAGTGCGCCTCATACCGCAGGATTCTCTCATTCCCAACCTGTTTTATATTGAATCAATCAAAAGCTATTTGCTTGCACATTCTAAGCGGAGAAAGTCCCATATAGATAAAAAACGTGAAAGAAAGCACTAAAAATTCCTCCTATGAATCGTCTCAAGTGCCAAGGACTGTCCGCAACACCCACGAGCTGGCAAAGTGAATGATAGTGCTAGCTTGTTTCTCCATAAGCGTAAAGATAATGACACTCAATAGCTAAAACACGTTCTAGAACATAAAAAACGCTTCCAACCAATACGTAAAATACTCTGCAGACGGAATACCTTCTTTTCAGCAAGCAACCATTAGAAATTATAAAAGTTTATTTTTTAGAAGCGTTCTTTTTTAATTTTCCTCTTTTAATTTTTCTTGCATGAAATCTCATTTTTCATGAAACTATATCAATCAGTGCATCAACATGCCTATAAGGAAAAACATGAACCACTATACTCTTTTAATCGTTGAAGACGATGATCTACGCCCCATTTTAGTAGAACAATTTCAAATGCATCAAGAGTTTAAAATTTTCCAAGCAATAACAGCAGAAGCGGGAATGAGAATAATCCAAGAAGAAAATATTGATCTCACTATTTTGGGATTTCAACTTCCTGATCTTGATGGCTACAAAGCCGTTAAACAATTACGCACCCAAGGATTTCGTGCCCCCATTATCATGATAACAAATTATGATACAGACTGTGATAATATTTTAGATCTTGAAACAGGCGCCAATGATTATGTAACAAAACCCTTTCGCTTTGCGGTGCTATTAGCGAGAATTCGAGCACAGTTGCGCCAATATGAACAAAATGAAGACGCAACCTTTCATATTGGTCCCTATACTTTTAAACTAAGACAAAAACTTCTTCTTGATCAATGCAACAATAAAATCTGTCTCACAGAAAAAGAAGCAGCGATTCTTAAATGTCTCTATTATGCCAATGATAAAATTGTCAGCCGTGAAACATTGTTAGAACAAGTTTGGGGTTATAATGAAAATATTGTCACCCATACTTTAGAAACCCATATCTATCGTTTGCGACAAAAAATCGAAAAAGATCCCTCCAATGCACAAATTCTCATGACAGATCAAAATGGTTATCGTTTAAATCTTTAATTCGAGATTTACTGTTTCAAAAATAATTTTAATATCCTAAATGAAAACAGAAACGAGATGAAAAAAACTTCACGTATAATTCGAATGCTATTACATATACATAGAACTTACTCTTATCTGTACTCTTATGACAAAATATATAACATTATGAATAAAAAACGAAATATTCCAACATGAGAACCAGAAACAAAAATGCTTTCAACCCTCACGATATACTTTGTAACTTCTGTTTCACATGCTTTTGTTCTTTCTAAAGTTTTTAATATGTTTCGCATATAAATAATCGTGATATCTTTTAACAACATTCTTGATCATAACTATCATCTTTAGATGAGTGCTATTTATGATTATTTTTTCAGAAAAACCGCTCCACGCACTGCTTTATCTCATATTCACTAGCCTAAATTGAGAGATGTTTTTTATCTTTATAGTTTTCTTCTATTCTTTATGATTTTATCTCCTCTTAAAAGGTTATATAATTAATGATATAACGCTAAATGTTTATCCTAACGATAAAGCCACTGAGCACCACCATCTTTACGTTTATAAAAGAATAAGCCAGCACCATCACACACTTATGTTAGATCTCGATGTTGCAGAGGAGCCCTTGATACTTGAGATGGTTCATAAGAAGCATTTTAATCCTTCCTTGTACAGTTTTAACCACCATAAACCATATTATGCAAGATCCCTTGGACTCTGCTATTTTTACGAAGATACCAGCATTTTTTCTTTTAAAATGTTTCCACTATTCATGAAATATGGTTCGATATATAGATACTTGAGATTTTTATTCACATACCAATTCCACATATTAATGTACAAAAGAATATTTTTTAATTGTAAATGCAAAAAATTGAAATAAGAGAATCCTTCTATACTTGCGGTTCTTATGACAATGACAAAATGATTAATTATCTTTATAAATTAAAATATTTCTTGTCTGTGGTGATAAAGCAGGAATAAAAATACGTCGCGACTGACGACGCTGTACAAGCAAACCCTGATAAACACGTTTTTGTGCCTGACACATTAAGAGTCCACCAAAATAAGGCAAAAGATAGCGAGCAAATGGCTCGTAAAAAAATGAGAACAACCGCGAAAAATACCCCGTAGAGGGCATATAGTGTACAATTTCTTGTATTGGCCCAGAAACAAAATTTGTTTTTTCGAACAAACGAATAATTTGTTGCCGACTATAGGGTTCGCCATAACCAAAGGGCGTAGTAATATTGCGCGCCCAAAAGCCAGAGCGATTAGGAACAATAACGATCAAATGACCATTGGGTGCTAAAACACGCCATATTTCATTCAACGTTTCAAATGAATTTTCTGTATATTCTAATGCATGGACCAATAAAATACAATCAACTGACGCATCAGGAAGCGGCAAATCTTCTTCAAAAACAAGCGCTGTAGCAACTTTCTCAGCACAAGGCCAAGGCGAAACACCCTGAGCAGCAGGCATAAAAGCAAAACATTGTTGGGCACGTTCACGCAATACAGAAAGATAAGGAATCGCATAACCCAACCCCATAATCCGTTTATCCGTAAGATCAGGCCACCATAAATTTAATTGATCACACAGCGTCTTTTGCACACGCAGCCCAAGTGCAGAAGCATAAAAATCTTTCAGCGTAACGATATCCAACTCAACATACCATGTAGAAACAAATTTCAAACATTACAGATTTTCATATATCCAACTTATATGGACTTCTGCTCTTTCTCCGCAATAGCGAACACTTCAATATTGCATATTTTAAACTTAAATGATTAAAAAATCTGTACAGCAGGATGATTATTGCCTTACAAGCACTTTAATCATTTTTTTGGAGAAGAACTCCATAGAGGTTCTTCATACACTGTTTTTGACATCAATTAAGAAAAAAGCCAACACTGATTAATTAAAATGAAGTAATCTTTCAAGATAGTTTTTTTCTTCTTCTGAAAGATGCTCTTTACCAAGACGTTTGCGAATTTCATCCAAAATCTGCCGCGTACGCATTTGATCACTTTCTTGTGGGAGTGCCTCGCCTTCTTGTTCTTCATCTGTTTTTGAAGAAAGTGGACGTCCTAACGGATCTTTAGGACCAGAATCAGCATTTTTATCATCTCCCGTTTCTTTAAGTGTTTCGCGCATTTTTTTCAAAACATTTTGTGCACCTTGCCTCAAAGATTCCAAAGCATCAGACTGATTTTGTATAGATACCTGATGATTTCCATTATCAAGAGCATTTTCCGCAGAATTCATTTTTTCTTCTGCCCTTTTCAATGCGCCCCCTGTTTCAAATCCTTGTTCTGATAATTCTTTTTCTAATGTTGATAATTCAGATTGCAATTCAGCTTGACGTTTTTTTAAAGATTTTTTTTGTGTTTCCGGTACACTTTCTCCGCGTTTTTGTTCCATCTCTAACTGATGTGTTTCATTGAGAATTTCTTGCTGACGACGCATTAAATCTCCAAGCTGGTCCATCTTTTCTTTCATTTGTGCAGATTGGCTTTTTTCTCCCTCATTTTGATTGCCTTTTTGCACATGCAAATGATCAAGCGTCTGCTCAACTTCCGCCAAGAGTTGTTCAGCTGCTAAAGAAGAGCCTGTTTTAGCCATTTCCTCAATTAAATTTAGCTTTTCTTGTAATGTAGCTTCAGAAAGATTAGGACTTTTTGAGCTTTTAGAATTTTTAGAAACTTGACTATCCGGTGCTTTTTCAGCCAAAGCACGAATATACTCATCCATAGCTTGACGTAAATCTGCCATAAGCCGTTCAATTTCTGCCGCTGAAGCACCATAACGCAATGCATCACGTAAAGCAGCTTGTGCTTGTTTTAACTTTTTTTGCACGGATTCAAGTTGATTGCCTTCAATACCCAAAGCAATTTGCCATAAATAATCCACCACATCGCGCAAATCCTCGTCTGTTTGTGCTAAAGAAAGTCTTGTCCACGCACTTTGTAGAACAATAAAATGCGATGCATTTTGCAACCCCTTTTCTGGACGCACAAGCAAAGCAGAAAGCATATCAAGTACCCGCTCTCGCGCTAAAGGATTAAGAGCTAATAAACGACGCAGTTCAACCACTGCGCGTGCAACAGGATTCGAAAAAACACACTGTGGTAATATCATAACAAAAGTTTTGCTACGCCCTTTCTGCCCCGCACCATCTTCTGCCACCAAAGTAATTTTGACTTGCGAACCCGCCCATGGATGCGCTGATATATCCTGCACCATTCGCATTTTCCCCTTTCCACCACGCGGAAGAAGAAGCTCTATTTCCGGAGCATTATAAAGAGAAGAAGCACTTTTATTCTGAGGAAGAAAAGGCTCTATTTCAACAAAAGCCTTTGTCACACCATAATCATCATCCACCACATATCGTAACTCCAATGATCCTGTTAAAATCCTCCCTGGTTTTTCCAACCAATGAATTGTTGGAAGCGTGTCCTTAATTATCTGCAAATGCCATTGCTGTTTTTTACGACGTGATGATACAAATAAATTTATTGAATGCTTTAAATGTGTTTCAAAATGAACAATTGGATCATTCAAAGCTGTTTGTTCCGTTTTCTCTGAAAACGAAACTTCCCTCCCATCTTCTACAGACTTTGCTTTTACTGTAATGCCAGCCCCATTGACAACACGCACAACAACATTACTCCCTTCAGGGATTTCTAGTTGTGTTTTCTCATCTTTTGTCAAATAAATCGGTGCCACACCGGTATAAGCAGGTGGTGTTACCCAAGCATCAATCCGCATGAGTTTTTCATCAACGACAGGACGAAAATCAAAGGCATCAGCCAAACGCCCCCCTTGTGAACCAAAAGAAAAACTAAAAGCGCACACAAAAAGAAGAGCACACAAAGCCCTCAAAGCCAAAGGATCATAATCCGCACTATTAAGAGAGATAAATCCCGTTTTTAAATGGTATAATTGCTTTGCCATTCGGCGTTGATGTTCACGCCAAATAACAGCACTAAAATCTTCATCATTTTCAGAACATAAACGATCTGTCTGAATATTCAAAGGCTGATGTCTAAGATCATTGACGCGTTCAAGGCGGCAATTTACTTCCCGCATTGTGGGAAACCGAAAACGAATAAGAAAAAATAAACTCGCCCCAGCACAAATAAGTATAACCCCAAGTAAGAGCAAATGTGACCAATAGCCCAAAATACCAAAAAGTCCCAACCAGCTAAACGAACAAAAGAGACTAAGAACGAGGAAAAATGGCAACAACCGTACCCACATCCGTTCAAATGAAAGGATCCCCCACATCAAAATGCGCACACACAAAAGCTTCATTGCAAAACCTTTGATGTTTTTATTTTTCATAAACAAGCATTTATCCCCTTTTATCGTGGTGCATTAAGATCATAAACCCCATACAAAACAATTTCTAGAAAATAAATTGTTTCATCAAAGTTTAGTAAAAATAAGACCCAAAATATTTAATAATGCTCAATCTAATTTGGGCTCAATCCAATCTGGAATATGATCACAGCCTATCAATTGTGCATAATCAAGGCGTGGACGAATGACTGCATAACGCGTATCCTGAACCAGAACTTCCGGCACCAAAAGTCGACTATTATAAGTGCTTGCCATCACTGCGCCATAAGCTCCTGCTCCTGTTAACATCAAAACATCACCCGCTTTCAACACTGGTAAAGAACGTTCCAAGCCTAAATAATCACCAGTTTCACAAATAGGACCAACAATATCAGCATTAATCAGAGGGGCATCTACTGGTGTTTTTTTCACTGGCATTACATTTTGCCACGCATCATAAAGCGTTGGACGCATGAAATCATTCATCGCCGCATCAACAATAACAAAATTTCGTCCTTCCCCCTTTTTTAAATACACAACCGATGTCACCAACACACCGGCTTCACCAACAATACTACGCCCAGGTTCTAGGATAATATTGATCCCTAAAGGCGCAATATGTTTCTTTACCAGTGCTGCATACTCAAAAGGAGAAGGTACTGGATTCTGCTCATAACCATAAGGAATACCAAGCCCGCCCCCAATATCGATATGGGTTATCGCATAACCATTATTCCATAATTGACGCACAAAATCTGCAACAATAACAAATGCATCCTCAAACGGCTTTAAATCACAAATTTGACTGCCAATATGGAGATCAACACCACACACATGAAGACCGGGCAATTGAGCTGCTTTTTTATATGCATCACCCGCCAAAGACAGTGGAATACCAAATTTATTTTCAGACTTACCTGTTGTAATTTTCTTGTGAGTCTTAGCATCCACATCAGGATTAATGCGTAAAGAAATACGAGCCGTTTTTGAAAGCGCAGCAGCCCGCGCCGATAATTGTTCAAGTTCTGGCTCTGATTCAACGTTAAAACAATAAATATCTTGTGCAAGAGCAAAATCTATTTCTCTCACTGTTTTACCAACACCAGAATAAACAATATTCTGCACAGGAATACCAACAGCAAGTGCACGCCGTAATTCCCCTTCTGAGACCACATCAGCTCCCGCTCCATTGTTAGCTAAAAGTTGTAAAATTGCTTGATTGGAATTCGCTTTAACCGCATAAGCAATTAAACTCGGCATATCATGAAATGCATTCTGATAATCTTTAAAATGTGCAACGATTGCGCTAGCTGAATAACAATAAAAAGGTGTTTCAACTTTCCGCGCAAGTTCCAAAAGAGAAAGATCTTCAGCGTGAAGCACACCCTGATGATAAGAAAAAAAACGCATAAAAATTCCTATTGTATTAACCGATCAAGAATAAAAGGTTTATCTGTTTTGCCTTGAGAAACAAAAGTTCCTTGTGAAGAATTCACTCCTGTTGAAGGAGGTAACTCTAATGACCCTTTACGCCCACACCCAACAATACCCAAGCCCCCCAAAAGGACAATCACTAACCCCTTTAATATAATTTTCATCTGTCCTCTTTCCTCATCTCGATTTCTTTTTTACCTTTAAAATATAATCACTCAAGCGCTCACGAGACGCTTTTTCCAATACGCAATTTGCCGAAGAACCTCTGAAGACGCTGTTCCCCCAAAGCTTTTACGACTTTCAACAGATTTTTCAACGGTCAAAACATCAAAAAGTGTCGCATTGATATCAGGACAAATTGCTTGAAGTTCATCTAATGATAAATCATGAAGGCGACACTGTTTTTTTTCTGCCAATGCCACAGCATACCCTGTGATGTGATGTGCTTCGCGAAAAGGAATCCCTAAATTGCGTACCAGCCAATCCGCAAAATCTGTAGCTGTTGCATACCCTAAATCCGCTGCTTGTTTCATGGCTTTTTTATTCACTTTCAAATCAGCAATCATCCCTGTCATTGCTACTAGTGATAATTCCAAACTCAAAGCCCCATCAAACACATATTCCTTATCTTCTTGCATATCCTTTGAATAAGCAAGCGGTAATCCTTTCATCACCGTTAACAATCCCATAAGCGCACCATTCAATCGACCTGCTTTCGCTCGTACTAACTCTGCCGCATCAGGATTTCTCTTTTGTGGCATAATGGAAGACCCTGTTGAAAAAGCATCTGATAAATAAATAAAACAAAACTGTGCACTTGACCAAAGGACAATTTCTTCCGCCAATCGCGAAAGATGTGTTGCACAAAGAGCGCCAGCGCTTAAAAATTCCAATGCAAAGTCACGATCTGAAACACTATCAATTGAATTGCGTGTAGGTTCCCGAAAGCCTAGCGCTTTTGCTGTCATAAAACGGTCAATTGGAAAGCCTGTCCCCGCTAAAGCAGCCGCCCCTAAAGGCGATTCATTCATTCGCTCAACAGCATCACGCATCCGCGATAAATCTCGACCAAACATTTCAACATAAGCCATCATATAATGACCCAATGTTACGGGTTGAGCCAATTGTAAATGCGTAAAGCCTGGCATAAAGGTATCAACATGTTGTTCTGCGCGAATAAGTAATTGCTCTATCAATCCTTTTAAAGCTTGTGCTATTTTTTGCGTTGCTTCACGTACCCACAAGCGAAAATCAACAGCAACTTGATCATTGCGTGAACGCGCCGTATGCAAACGCCCTGCTACAGGACCAATCAACGCACTCAACCGCGCTTCAATATTCATATGAATATCTTCAAGCTTTCGTGAAAAAACAAATTTACCGTCTTCAATTTCTTGGCGAATAAGTTTCAAACCATGAACAATTTTTTCATAATCTGATTGTGAAATGATTTTCGTTTGCGCTAACATAGCTGCATGAGAAAGAGAACCTTCAATATCTTGTCGATAAAGTTTTTGATCAAAATCAATAGAGGCATTAATTTCTTCCATAATTGCAGCAGGACCTGCCGCAAACCGACCACCCCACATTTGGTTCTTTAACTTCTCATCTGTCATATTCTGAAAACACCCATCCAAAGGACAAAATTATGATTTTTCAAATTTTCATCAGCGAAAAAAACAATAAAAAAAGGCAACTCTCCCTTGCATTCTTTATCATTGCACTGAGTTTATACGCAACCATAAACTACGATACTAAAAGAGAATTTTTTCTTTTCAATTTCATTTCAGCAGCACAAGCACAAGAAATAAACATTAATAAAGCACGAGCAGAAAAAATGATGGCGATACGAAAAGCAGCAAAAGGCTTTTTTAGCCACATACGATTTGCTGATACGCTCTTAGATATGAATAAACTCTCTTTCAAGGATATTCAAGGAAAAGAGCGCACACTCAGCGAATTTACCGGAAAACCAATGCTGGTCAATCTATGGGCTATTTGGTGTGCACCTTGCCGCACAGAAATGCCTGAACTTGCGCAATTAAAACGTGAATTAGGTGGAGAAAACTTTGATGTCATAGCTATTAATATCGATAAAACTGCTTCTCCTGAAAAAATTCAGCAATTTTTACAGAATATTCATTCAGATAATTTGCTTTACTATCGCGATGAAACAATGGATATTTTCAACAATGTTAGAAAACAGGGGCTCGCTTTAGGACTCCCCATTACACTGCTCATTGATAAAGAAGGATATCTCATTGCTTCTTTCAATGGTGCAGCTCCATGGGCCAATGACGATGCCAAAGCACTTATAAAAGCAATCATTAAAGAAGCCCTATAACTTTAATAACCGCGTCTTTTTAAACGTTGTATAACAAGATCCAGTGCTGACAAAAAAGCAGAACGGTCTTTACGAGAAAAAGGACGGGGACCACCTATTATACTACCCTGTCCACGCAAATCTTCCATCAAATTGCGCATCGCCAAAGCCTGACCAATTGAATTTACATCAAAAATACGCCCCGTTGGCGAAAGACAAAAACCCCCAGCTTGCACAACCCGCGCTGCTAAAGGAATATCACTGGTAATAACGATACTTGCCTCATGCACATGTTCTACGATCCAATCATCAGCACCATTGAATTCACCAGCAACGACCACTCTTTCAATGAGTGCTTCATCTGGAAGGGACAAAGAACGATTTGCCACAACAAATGTCTTAAGCTGATAACGATTCATCACACGATAAACTTCATCTTTTACGGGACAAGCATCTGCATCAATCAACAAAGTGATAGCAGGCTTTATTGGGATACTCATACCTTGGCTTTCAAGTAATAATAAACTCTTTCATTCATCTGAATGTTGCAAATCCTTGCGATAAAACATTATCGCCGCGTTTATTTCTCCTCCCAAAATAAAAATTGCACTCAATATGTAGAGAAAAATAATAGCAACCATAATAGATGCCAACCCTGCATAGGTAGAAATATAATCAAACATCGTTAAATATTGCGCAAAAGCGATAGAAGCCATAAACCATATAAACATTGTCACCACTATTCCTGGTAAAATATCTATAAATTTCCGCCGCCCTGCTGGAAGCCATTTATGAACAATCAAAAGACTGATAAACAAAATAATGATTGCAACTGTATAACGCCATACACGAATAGCAGCAATATATTCAGTCATAAAAAAAGAATGATTTTGCATAATTTTGATCAACAAAGGCGCCAAAATCAATAAAAAGCTAATCACAACAATACCAACAGCTCCAAGGATTACAAAAAACAGACTTTGAAAACGACAAAACAACAAACTCCGTCGATCAGTAACACGGTAAGCTTTATTTAAAGCCGTACGCAAAGCCTCTATCCCATTAGAAGCAAAATAAGCCGCTCCAATGACAGAAAGCGTCAACACACCTCCTCGATGAATGGTTAAAACATTGACAATTTCCTGAGATAAAGGCTCTGCGATAACATCAGGCAATAACTGCACCAGTGCTTTAATTTTTTGCGGTGTATAGGTAAAAGCACCTAGAAAACGAGCAAACGATGTTCCAAAAATAAAAAAAGGGAAAAATGCTAAAAGCCCCGATAGCGCAACATGGCTTGCAAAAGCACTCCCATTATCACGCCAATAATGACTTACTGCGTCACCCAAAATACGATAGCTATACCAAAAGATATTTTTTAACAAAACTCAATACTTTCTGGTAAAACTCTTCCTCAGTCTATTTCAAGTTTTATAAAAATCATCAAAGCTCTGCAAATAAACATTTTGCAATGTTGCAATATAACGGTCAATAATCAATACGGTCAAGCCCGACTTTATACCAAAACAAAAACAATAACCCACTCTATGAAGTTCTACAACAACCTCATTTTTTTGTTACTTCTACAGATCAGTAACCTCTTCTGTACATTATATGCCCTATAGAGAGCTAAGCAAGATGATCGTGCACACATAAAACCTTTTAAAGTCATGGTTATCTGTATCGGAGCAATCGTCACTCTTTTTTATTGCAATCTATGACTGAATAAAGAAAAAACTTCTTATCGATTTCTAGAAAAAACCAACGAAATTCAACAAAAAACCCTTGCTTTTATTCACCCTTTTTTAGAAACACTCTGACGTCCAAAATCAGGAGCATCAATTTCCTGTCCAGCATCAATAATATTGCGACGTACAGCACGCGTACGTGTAAAAAAGTTAAACAGTGTCTCACCATCTCCTAAATGAATTGCCCGTTCTAAAAAAGCAAGCCCCTCACTAAAACGGCTCAACATTTCTAAAATAGCATCCTTATTATGCAAACAAATATCTCGCCACATAACGGGATCAGAAGATGCTAAACGCGTAAAATCACGAAAACCGGAAGCGGAATAAGCAATTACTTCCGAATTTGTTACTTTTTCTAAATCACTCGCTGTCCCAACAGTATTATACGCAATCAAATGGGGTAAATGTGAAACAATAGCCAAAACAAGATCATGATGCTTAGGTTCCATCTTTTCGACACGCGCACCACAAGCTTCCCAAAACGCTGTTAATTGTGCGACAGCAGCAGCATCGCTATCCGCAAAAGGCGTTAAAATACACCAACGATTCATAAATAAATCAGCAAAACCAGCATCCGGTCCTGAATATTCCGTTCCAGCAATTGGATGCCCTGGAATAAAATGAACCGTTTTTGGCAATAAAGGTGCCATTTCCGCAATAACCAACGCTTTCGTAGAACCAACATCACTCACAATCGCTCCAAGTTTTAAATGATCACGAATGGTTTTTGCCACTTCTGCACTAGCCCCAACAGGAACAGAAAGAATAACCAAATCTGCTCCTTCAACAGCTTTTGCATTATCTGTCGTATAAAAGTCCCCAAGCTCCAATTCACGTGCTCTTTTCAGGGTTTCTGGACGACGTGTTGCAATAGAAATCTGAGCCGCAAGATTTTTCTTTTTAATCACTCTTGCTAAAGAAGACCCAATCAGACCGATCCCAATGAGTGCTATTTTTTCAAACTGAATATGGAGCATCTTTCACCTTCAAAGATTCTTTGCAAATGGCAATAAAGACAATTGTAAAATCACAATTTTCTTGTTTGTTTGTTCAAGAGTTATGCGTAAAACATTAAAAAATGACAACTAGGGAATAAAGAATAACGCAGTTTACCAATTATCACCTGCGCAAGCTGACAACAGATCACTTTACCTAGAAAACACATAAAAAATAAAATGCACTCTCAATTAGGATAACAACGACTCTACATAAAATCCCATCAGTTTACTTTATCTTACTAATTTTACTCACAAAAAAACACATCAAAAGCGTAAGCAGACACTAGCTCTTCTCCAATTATCCCGATACGTTCATTAATTTGTACATCAGACCTATATAAAAACGTATTACGCCTCCACCTACAACAACAACATAAGTTTCGCGAATATTGAAAACACCGTAAAACAACGCATACCAAAAGATACCATTAAAAACATTTTCCTCTCCAGATTCCGGATACCATAAATCAAATAAATATGAGAAAAACACGACCTCTCAATAAAGAAAAAGTTTGATAATAAAAACACCGAATATCCCTTTAATGGAATCACACCCCTCACGTAAAACAGAACGCCCTAAATAGAATAGATTTGGATTACAAATTCATGCGTTTGTTTTAAAAAGGCATCTCGCTCTCTAGCCTATCTCACGACAGTGTTCGTAAATGTTATAACTATAAATCTATTAAGCACGACCCTCTTCACACTTAATAAAACACTATCATTATATTTTCCTACCCCCAATGTTGCAAAAAACCTTGGAATTTGAGAGCATTCATAAGAGGCATTTTAGTGCTTTCTTGCACAGTTTTTATCCACACGCCCCCACTTATGACGTGCAAAAGACATTGTTCTGATTGATTCAATATGAAAAATAATAAATTATTAATAATAAACAATGGCTAGCTCTGTTTATGAGACACATTCATCGCTAAGATAATCATCTCTATATCAAACATAAAAGTTTCCCCATAGGTGTTGTCATTTTCATCATCATCTATTTTGACTTTCTCCTCATCCCACGAAGATTCTTAATTCATACCAATCTGCAAACAATTCATTTTCTTGTCTAAAAGATTCCTCTGGCTCACTATTTTATGTGATTCAATTAATCTATAATACATTGATTTATAAAAATAATACTTTTTTCAATTTGAATCATAACTTCGAATACTGTAAAATTCTTCCATCACAAACCCTCTTATCAATTAAAATCTCTTGTCTACACATCACAAGAAGACATGTGAGCAAAAATGATGAAAAACGCTTTCTAATGCTAAAAACTATAGCAACATTAGAGGCTAGCAAAGTATATAATGAGTGTCGACTTGCACTTTTATTAAGCGTAAAGATAGAGTTGCTCTATGGATTTTATATTCTTCACAAGGAACTTTACTTCTACACCATTCATAAACACTGCCGCAAAATAGATATGACGCGCATTGAAAAATATTTCTAAGAAAGCGTATGAATCTACCATACAAGTATCTTCTGTTGTTTGAGATACTCTGTTTTACATGAGGGGTGTTACTCCATTAAGACTCTATGAACCAACCTAATATTCACCAAATATCCACACAAAAAACATTGAATACATAAAATTTGATATGAGCCTCGTATCACTACCCTAAAAACAGTATTTTACGACACAACAAAATAATAAAACTGTTTCAAAATGGCCTTTTGAAAATAAACTATTTCTTTTGAAGAAAAATTTCTATCAAGCTTTCAAGCTCCTAAAATGCATCCTCAAAAATACAAGTTCCCTCAACCTCTACTTGATAGCATAACAGTTTTAATTACTGAAAATACCTCTGTGGTATACCAAAAATAAAAAATCATTATATTTCTAGGCTGTTAAGCTGCCATCTGGCGTCGTGCAATAATTGTAAGCCCTAACAAAACTTGACGAATGATAGCTTCGCCCAAAAGTGGATTTTTACGACTGTCTAAAACAGCACTCTGAATTCTTTCCATTGCATAAGAAATTTGTTCTAACTTCCAATATTTTAAAGCTTGTTCAACGATCTTTTTCCGTTGAAAAAAAATGGGAGGACGTGCCTGAGAAACCACCGTAAAAAGTGAATTTCCTTCAACCTCTACCTGATAACGCAATAGCTGTAATTGCTGAAAATGCCTTTGAGCTGTACTCAAAATTAAAAAAAGTGCCCCCTGCACTGCTGCATGTCGGTTAAAATGCGCTTCAAAGCCTGATATATCGCCCAATAAAAGAGCATCAATGACTTCATCTTGAGAAAGAGCACTGACATCGCTTACAACAGCTTTCACATCTTCAAGAGTAATACGAACATTTGCAGCGTAAAGACAAAGCTTTTCTAATTCACCTCGTGATACAAGGCGATCCGCCCCTAAACATTCATGCAACCATCTACGTGCATCTAAAGAAAGAGTCTTCTTAAACTGTCCTAAAACCTCATCAATCAAACCGTCAAGAGAACGCATATCATCGGCAAAACAGGGTAAAGCCATCGCTTTTGATGCTGTTTCAACAGCATTGCGCAACCCTGTTCCTTTTTTTAAATCCCCTGCCTCAATGAGAATAAAACAAGCTTCTGGTGGTTTCTCAATTAAAAGCTTTAAGGCAGCAAGAAAACCTTTTTGGTTAGCAGCATTAGAGATCCATATCAAACGATCTCCCCCAAAAAGCGATAACGTACGCGCTTCATTTTCTAAACGTGCAGGATCTTTATCAATTTCAGCAGCATCCAAACGAATTGTCGAAAATGGATCTTCTATTGCTACCCGTGTAAGTTTTACAAAACATTGTGCACGCTCACAAATAAGACCACGATCTGGCCCATAAATGAGAACAATAGGAAAAGCACGTGAAAAACGCATTAGAAACTGATCAACTTCATGTGCTTTTTTCTGAGCCACACTATTAATCCATTAACAGTTCATCATCATCAAGAACTTCCCCGCGAACTTTCTGAAACATGCCAATTAAATCATTTACATCCAAGCCCTTACGCTCTTCATGACAGACATCCAAAATCACTTTTCCACCATGCAACATCAAGGTACGATCGCCATAATCAAGAGCCTGACGCATAGAATGAGTCACCATGATAGTCGTTAATTTTTTCTCTTCAACGATTTTTTCAGTCAACCGCATCACAAAATCAGCCATTCCAGGATCAAGCGCTGAGGTATGTTCATCAAGCAATAAAACATCCGCATGTGCTAATGTTGCCATCACAAGACAAACTGCTTGGCGTTGCCCACCTGACAAACTATCCATAGGATTATGAATATATGCTTCAAGACCAATGCCTAATTGAGCAATTTTCTCTCGAAAAAATTGCCGTTTCTCATGATTTAAAGCCGCACGCAAACCACGACGACTTCCTCGAAGAGCAGCAAGAGCCAAATTTTCTTCAATTGTTAAAGAACCACAACTTCCCTCTAAAGAATCTTGAAAAACACAAGCAATCTTTCCAGCGCGTTCACTGACTGATTGCCTAGAAACATTTTGTCCATTGATAACCACTTTCCCCGTTGAGGGAAGCGTTGCACCCGCTAAAACACTGAGCAAAGTTGATTTACCAGCACCATTTGAACCAATAACCGTAACAAAACTACCCTGATCAATTTTCAGGTTAATATCAATTAAAGCCTGTTTTTCCAAAGGTGTTTGCGGTTTAAATGTGACCCCAACATGAAAAAATTCAATCACGTTTATGCCTCCTCCAATAGCGTGGCACAATAAGGGTTAAAACAACCAACAACGAAGTAATCAACTGAAGATCTGTCGACGTATCAATACCAATGCCATTTGCTTCAAATGCAAATTGCACCGCCACACGATAAAGTACAGACCCTACAATACAGCTGATTATAATCCAAAAAATATTGCGCGTACGAAAGAGAGTTTCACCAATAATCACGGCTGCCAATCCAAAAACAATTGTTCCAATTCCACCGGTAATATCTGT
Organism: Bartonella sp. AC130YNZD; assembly: GCF_042196865.1. Taxonomy (NCBI): domain Bacteria; kingdom Pseudomonadati; phylum Pseudomonadota; class Alphaproteobacteria; order Hyphomicrobiales; family Bartonellaceae; genus Bartonella; species Bartonella sp. AC130YNZD. The sequence goes on along the minus strand of NZ_JBHIQZ010000010.1, from coordinate 2,137 downwards.
TGCAATCGCAGTTTGAATATAAAGAGAACCACCAAGTGCCACACACGCATTGGAAAGCCCCATTCCAAAATATATCAATGCTGATGTATGAACACCTTGCGCCGTCGCCATGCGTGGATTAGCGCCCATTGCACGCATAGCAAGACCAATTTCACTTTCCAAAAAGCGCCAAATCAAAAACGCCATAACGAGCAACACAATACCAACGAAAAGAGGACGCACAAAAATATCAGACAAACCAAACAGATTATAAAAGGGCGTTAACGCCGTATCAGCAAGAGCTAAATTAACATTAGACCCTCCCATAATTCCCATAATACGAAGATTAACCGTATAAAGTGCCGACATTGTTAAAATAGAAGCTAAAAGATTCAAAATACCAAAATGCAAATTCAACAGAGCGGTTAATAAACCAGCTACCATGCCTGCACAAAAAGCACATGCCATAGCTGTCCATGCATTAAAACCTAAAAGAATCAAGACGCCACAGACACAAGACCCAAGAAGAAATGAGCCATCAACTGTTAAATCAGGAAAGTCCAAAACGCGAAAAGAGAGATAAACCCCTATAGCCACAAACGCATAAATAAGACCTAATTCTACAGCGCCAGAAAACGCAAATATATTCATGTAAAGACAATCCCCATGAAAACTTAACGTATTTTATTGTATCAATATCCTATCAATGAAAGTCATTGAATCACTTTTGTTGCACGATCAATAACTGCCTGCGGAATAACAATCCCCGCTTTTTCTGCTGCTTTCATATCAATTCGAATGTCATTATTAGCCGCCTGCACAACATCAATATCACCAGGCTTTTCACCCTTTAGAATACGCACAACCAGCTTCCCAGCATCAACCCCTACATCATAGAAATTCACACCTTGCGTCATAAAGGGACCGCGTCCAATAGAATTAGCATCAACAGTAAATACAGGAACATTTGCTTCCTGTGAGACCTTTACTGCCCCCTCTAAAACAGAAAGAACCGTATTATCAGCGGGAATAAAAATGATATCTACCTTACCTATTAAAGCCCGTGTTGCCGCCTGAACATCTGAAGGTTTTGGTGCTGATGAAGGAATGATTTCAATTCCAACTTTTTTTGCCGCATCTTTTAACACCTTAAGTGTTGAAACAGAATTTGCTTCAGAAGCATTATAGAGATAACCAATTTTTTTCAAATCTGGTTTTACTTCTTGTAAAAGTTTAACACTTTCTGCAACATCTATACGATCAGAACTCCCCGTCATATTACCGCCAGGTTTGGTAAGCGAAGAAACGATTTTAGCTCCGATAGGATCAGAAATCGCCGCAAAAACGATAGGAATTGTTTTTGTTGCCGCAAGCATCGTTTGTGCTGAAGGCGTGGTAATTGCTACAATAACATCGGGTTTATCACCAACAAATTTACGTGCAATTTGCGTTGCTGTTGAAATATTACCCTGCGCTGATAAAAAGGTAAGTTGAAAATTTTCACCTTGCTTATAACCATTTTCTGCAAGAACATCTTCCACACCTTTACGAACGGCATCCGCAGCAGGATGGACCATAATTTGCGTTATTGCAACTTTAACGCGTTTAACTTGGTCATCTGCCTTTGCAACACTGTTCATCATAAAAACAGTTGCAATGATAATCCCTAATATATTTATTCTCTTCAACATTATATTCCACCCCTCTCCATGCAAAAATTAAAAAAAGAATAATCTATTACTGAAGAATTTTCTAAAATCAATCTTTATTTCATTTTATTTAAACATGGACAAAATAAATCAAACTAAAATGATATTTTTTTGTTGCAATTCGTAGAAGCCTACGCCATACAGACAAGACATATATCGAATCGGTAAGCGGGTGTAGCTCAGGGGTAGAGCACAACCTTGCCAAGGTTGGGGTCGTGGGTTCGAATCCCATCGCCCGCTCCATTGAATTTTGTATTTATTCGTTCTTGTGTGGATGTAGCTTGCCAGCGGGTTTTGTATATTTTGCCACTAGGTTTTGTACCAATTCATTTTTTTTTCAAAGAGTTTTAAAGGTGTTCTCAAAGGGTCTTCAAAGACCTTATCTAAAGGGTATTTAAAGCTCCCTTTAACGCGTTTTTCTGCTCCTATTTTTCCAAATCACTAAAGCA
>NZ_JBHIQZ010000009.1:86053-88818 GCF_042196865.1 Bartonella sp. AC130YNZD | reverse complement strand
GCACTCTCCGAGAGCTTTTCCTGTGTAAAAAAACTCTTCAACCATTGCCAAAAGTTGGAAAAGCTTTGTTTAACGCCTTCCCACAAATTGCCAAACCACTCGACAACAGCGCTAAGCTCTTGTTTAAACTTTTGCCAAGTTTGAGAGAAATCAAAAGCAGCAGCAATGATATTTTTCCATTTGGTGATGGTGGTGGTATCAGCACCAAAAAAGCGCATGACGGCTTCAAAGGCTTGCCCAAAAGCCCGAGATACCCCCCGTGCAAAGCCCTTCATAAAAGAAGAAAAACGGTCCCAATATTTCCACAAAGCAAAACCAGCAGCCAGTATGACCGCCACAACAGCAGCAACGACAGCCCCGATCGGAGTAAAAATACCCCCCACAACAGAGGCAATACCTGCCCCAACCACTTCGATCACTGTCCCAATAAAGCCAAACGAGGCAGAAAATGCCGCACCTGAAACAGCTATCCCTCGTAAAGCCCCCACAAGTAAAGTCATTGGGCGAAGAAGACGCAGCGCACTCCCACCAAGCCCTGCCATCGGCTGCACGGGTGCGCACCACATTGACAAAGCGCCTCAATGGGTCACTGGAGGTGGTGTGTTTGCCCCATAAAATACGTCCATTGGCGACAATTTTTCCATGGGCATTTTGGCTAAGCCGTGCTGGAATAAAGGTAGCAATATCGGCTTGGTTAAGGCGATTTGCCTCATGATCGATTTCCCCATCAAAATAGCTAATGGGGCGCGCTGTTCCTAAAATGCCTTTGACATCTTGGTTGGAGGGAAACCAAAAAACACCGCCCCTTTGCTTGTCGCGTTTGATAAACATGGCGGCAGCAAAAGGACTTGCCGGTTTAACACTAACATCCCCATCACTATTTGCCACCCAGACAAAGGAATCAATCAAGTAACAAAAATGCAACAATTAAACTTCCCCCTGAAGATATAGCGGAACTCGTAGCAGAGCTTGATAAAAAGTTACAAGAGCTTGTTCAAAAAATCAAAGACAGAGAAAAAATAGAGCTTACCTTGCCTCTTTTTAAAATTGCATTTAAAACGTCAAATAGAGGTTGGAAAAGCACTCAAGAACTACACAAATCCAACCTAACCATCATTATACAATGGAAAATGAAGGGGCATTTCTCCTTACATTAAGATTTTTAATAACACTTTGTTTTTAACATATTATATCTTTTTTTGCTTTTTGGGCTGATTTTGGAGCAAACTTCACAATTTATAGATTTTTTTCAAAGGGGCTTAAAAGGCGGTCTTCTAGGCTTTCACAGAGTTTTTTTAAATCTTCAAAGCCTTTTCCTATTTTCCATTGAATCACAGTTTTTTCTCATTTTCACTCTTTTTTAGATGTCAAAATCCATTTTGATAAAACGCGCATTTAATGGTGAAAATTAGTCATAAAAAAATCATAAATTTCCACCTATTCCCACTTAAAAAAACTCCTGTCAAACGACAAACTTTCTTTTTTGTATATCCACAGCAGCATGGATACTGCTATTCTTTATTGCTCATTTCCTCTCTTCTTGTTTCTTTTTATAACTCAATAAAATTTATCTCTAAATAATGCACAATAATAACACTATGATCTAAAATCAAATAAATATAAATAATTTTTAATATTATAAAATAATTTATATTTATTTCATAATGAATAATACTCAAAACATTATGTATTTTTACAAAAAAATATTTTTCTACTTTACATAAAAATAAAAACAATCTATTGGTCCCCAAAGTAGAAAACCATTCATTTGATATCCTTCTTGTAAGCGGGGGAGGAATGCATGGGGCTTATAAGTTAAGGAAAATATCTAAATGTTTAAAAAATCTCTTTTATCCGGCACAGCTGCCGTAGCTATCATGCTGTTTAGCTCTCATTTCAGCGCATATGCGACAGTCCTCAGTGCTACAAGTAATGAAGAAGTAAAAGACGTCTCCGACGACGCATCCGAAAAACACTATGATGCTATTAAAGCAACAAATAGTGGAAAAATCATTGGCAAGGATTTAAAAGTAACCGCTCCTGAATCTGAAAAAACTGGTGTAACATCTACAGATCTTGGTAGCGAAATTACGTTAAAAGGGGAAACAACCATTGAAAAAGCTATGGATGGGATCCTAGCAAAAACAGGTGGTAAAATCACCAGCGAAGACTTAAAAATAAAAGGAAACGATAAAGGAACTGGTGTAACAACCACAGATCCTGATAGTACAGTTGAATTAACAGGCACAACAACCATTGAAAAAGTTGCAAACGGGTTTCGGGTAAATAAGGGCAGTAAAGTCACTGCAAAAGATGTAACGATAATCCTTCCTGAAGCTAAAGAAGACAGCATTGGTATACTCGTCGATGGTGCTAATAGCGTGATTGAATTAACGGGTCAAACAACCATTAAAGACATTGCTGGCAGCGGTCTTAGGGCAATAACTGGTGGCAAACTCGTTAGTAAAGATTTAACAATAACGGGCTCTCAGAACGAAAAAAATACCAATAGTACTGGTATAGAATCCTACTTGCCGAATACTATTATTGAATTAACAGGCACAACAACCATTAAAAATATGGTAACTGGGCTTTATACAACAGTTGGTAGCAAAATCGTTAGCGAAAATTTAACAATAACCGGCTCTGAAACTGAAAAAAAGAGTACTGGTGCCAAAGCTGACAACAACAGCATGATTACACTAAAAGGCACCACAACCATTGAAAAAGTTGTAAACGGCCTTGATATACAAAATGCAGCTACA
>NZ_JBHIQZ010000009.1:0-85953 GCF_042196865.1 Bartonella sp. AC130YNZD | reverse complement strand
GCACTGTTGCTTTAAACAATGTAACCGTCACTAAAGCGACAACAGGCATATTTGCAAATAATAACTCCACAATAACAATCTCTGGAGGTTCATTCGACGGAAAAACTGATGGGGTATATGCTAAAGAAGGCAGCGCCATTACTTTAGACGAAAAAGCTGCAGTTACATCATCTGATGGTTACGGACTTCATGCAGAAGGTCTAGCCAAAATCACGAAGACAAAAGGTGCTGTAAGTGGAAAACAAGCTGCATTATTTGCAGAAAAAGGTGGAAAGATTGATGCCACGAATGTTGCTTTAACAACAACAGATAACACAGGAACTGGCGCAAAAGCCGATGGCGCTGACAGCATGATTACACTAAAAGGCACCACAACCATTGAAAAAGTTGTAAACGGCCTTGATATACAAAATGCAGCTACAGTCAAGATGACTGATGGTTCCATTACTGCCTCTCAAATAGGTGCTCTTTTCAACGCTAGCGGAAGTGATGAAAATAAAAACACGCTGGAAAATGTACAAATATCGAGCAGCAAAGATGACGCCTTGATAGATAAAGGAATAAGTGCCGAAAAAAGCACTGTTGCTTTAAACAATGTAACCGTCACTAAAGCGACAACAGGCATATTTGCAAATAATAACTCCACAATAACAGTCTCTGGAGGTTCATTTGATTCAAAACAAGCAACAATATTTGCGCAAAACGGCAGCACAATCACTATAAATGATTCTAAAATTACATCATCTGATAACACTGGGCTCCGGGCAAAAGACAATGGCACCATCAAAATGACGAAAGGAAAAGTTAAAGGAGGAATTTATGCAGCATTAACTGCTGAAAACGGTGGACATATTAATGTTACAGATGTTTCTCTCTCAGTAGCCACAGGTGGTGGAGCTGGTGCAAATGCCAGCGGACCTAATAGTATGATCGAATTGCACGGAACAGAAATTGATCATGCTTTTCTTGGGCTTTATGCAGAAAAAAATGCTATAATTAAAATGACCGGAGGAACTATTACAACTTCTACAGTTGGTGCTACCTTTTATGACAGTAAAAACAATGAAAATAAGTTGGAAGATGTGACAATATCGAGCAGTCAAAAAGATGAAACAGTGGTGTTTACAGGATTAAATTCCCAAGCAAGCAATGTCACTTTAAAAAATGTACACATTACAAATGCAAAATTCGGCGTATATGCAATGGATCATTCTAAAATCAAAATATCAGGAGGATCATTTGTTGGAAACGATATAGGGATTAACGCAGAGAGTGGCAGCACCATTGCTTTAAACAACAATGTTACAGTCGCATCATCTAGTGGTAATGGACTCCGTGCAGATGGTTCAGGATCTAAGATCACAATGGCAGGAGGAAAAGTAACAACAATAGGGAATACACAAACTGCATTATTTGCAGAAAAAGGTGGACAGATTGATGCCACGAATGTTGCTTTAACAACAGATGGCAAAGGAACCGGTGTAGAGGCCTTTGGTCCTGATAGCACAATTGAATTGCATGGCGATACAACAATTAACAATACTTTGAACGGTCTTGGAGCAGTTAATGGTGGTAAAATTACCAGCGAAAATTTAACCGTAGTCGGTGGTAAAGCAATTAATGACAACCCCAATGAAGCACGATCTGGTGTATGGACAGCAGGCTCTGGGAGTGAAATTCAGTTAACGGGCAAAACAACCATTCAAAATTTTGATGAAGGTCTTTATGCAGAGGATGGAAGTAAAATCATTAGCGGAGATTTAACAATAATCGGTGGTGAGTCCGAAGCAGCAACCGTTGGTGTAAACACTTGGGAGGCTGATAGTATAGTTGAATTAAATGGCAAAACAACCATTCAAAATGTTGATGTTGGTCTTTTTGTCATTGAAGGTAGCACAATTAAAACGAGCAATGGCGCTATTGATACTAATTCTAAAGGTCTAGATACCCAATCCGATACTCCTCAGAATGGGAAGAAAAATAAAATAGAAGCAAAAAAAGTTGCAATGGTTGTAATAAATGGCGGCCATATTGATCTGACAGATGTTTCTGCCACAGCAGAAGTTGCCGGTTTACAATTCGCAACTTTCTCTGATAATAATCCAAATGGCTCGCATGATCCACAAAAATATCATAGTAATGAGATCAATCTGACCAATGCAGAGCTTCATGCTGAAAATGGTACAGGAATTTTTGTTAGAACTGTTGTTGAAAAAAGCATCGAAGATGCTGCTGCTCCATCAATCGGCACAGTCAATCTTAAAAAATCAAAAGTCCATGCTGACGTATTATTAGGAGATGGTATTTTTGGGGACAAAACGTCATGGAAAGATAAAGATTTGTGGGATGGTAAAGAGGTTAAAGCGATCTCCAACGGCACCTTCACATTAAGCGCTGATCAGTCTACTCTAGAAGGCAGAGCAAATATTGCTAAAGACAGAAATGTGCACTTTGATCTGAAAAATAACACAAAATGGACGTTGAAAATCAGCAAAAATGAAAAAGATGATGATGGCAAACTGCTTGATATTGCTCAAAGATCTCGTTCTGATATTTCCACGCTTAATCTCGATAACAGCTCCATTGTTTTTGAGAAACCAACAGACGATCACTACCAAACATTGCATATAGGTTCTGGTAAACCAGACACGCAAGAAGTCTACAATGCAACGGATGATGCGAAGATTTACTTCAACGCTGAATGGAGTGATGGTGCTGCAATAGAGGACCAAAAAACCGATAGACTTTTAATCAATGGGGATGTCTCTGGCAACACATCAGTTTATGTTACGGGGCGCTTAGAAGAGAACAATGTCGAAGCAAACACCTCTGCTGCTGCCAATATCCGTGGTCTTTCACTCATTCAAGTTTCTGGAAAAGCAGAAGAAAACTCTTTCAAACTGGTAAATGGCTATACCACAAGAGGTGGCTTACCGGATATGTATACACTACGTGCCTATGGACCAGACTCAAGCCAAGGCCAAGCCGATATTGCACAAAACCTCTTTGATGAAAAGAATGAAAATTTCTGGGATTTCCGTTTACAACCCGAACTGCTTGGTTCCAATTCTGGTTCAAATCCTGATCCTGAAACAAATATCCCTACCGTTGCCCTTGTACCACAAACAGCAAGCTATTTGGTCATGCCAAATGCTCTCTTTTACAGTGGATTAACCGATATGGCTAAACAAAACGCGCTTTTAGCCAATATCAGAACATCCGTCTTAGGAAAAGAAGAGGAGAAACAAACTGGTTTCTTCCTTTACACCTATGGAAGCACAGGAACTTTATCTTCTGAGCGTGGTCCTCTCAAATATGGTTATGGTGCTGATATTCGTTATACTGCTCTCCAAGCCGGTGTCACATTGGCAGCAATTGAAGGGCAAAATACCACAACACATTTCGGTCTTGTAGGCACCTATGGGCAGCTGTCTTTCACACCAAAGGACATGAAAGATGCAGGAAAGAACACGCTGGATAAATGGGCCATTACAGCCTATGGCAGTATACAGCATGACAATGGTTTCTATATGGATACACTGTTATCCTATGGAATTCTAAAAGGAGATATCGGCAATGCTATCATTGGCAAAACTGCAAAATTGCAAAATGCCAAAATGTTGAGTATCTCCACCACTGTTGGCAAAGAGTTTGCAACCGGAATGGAAAGTTTAACATTTGAGCCACAAGCACAAATTGCCTACCAACATTTGATGCTTAATACCATTGAAGATGCTGATAATTTTACCGTTGATATGAACAATCCTTCTCAATGGTTGATCCGTGTTGGTGGACGTTTGACCAAAACCATTTCCACTGAAAACAGCCGCCCTATGTCTTTCTATGGAAAAGTAAACTTGATCAAAACTTTCGGTGATGATGGTACCATTCATATTGGTAGAAACTTTAACCTTGATCCTATGGGACCTGCAATTGAAGGCGGCGTTGGCATCAATGCGCAACTGTCTCACAATTTCTCCCTTCATGGTGATGTAAGTTATCAACAAAAGCTTCAGAAAACTGGTATAAGTGGTGCAAGTTTTTCAGGCGGCATACGCTATCAGTTTTAAATCAAGGCTGTAAAATAGCCTATTCATTCTATTCAATTTAACAAAAAGGCAGCTCAATGTGCTGCCCTTTTTTTACATTAAAGTCATCCTTTTTCCTTTTAAAGCACCCTTCCCTCTTTATACTTAGTTCTTTACGAAAATCTCCAAGACAAGACACAACAGAGCACTTCCATCCCCAGTGGATGAAGAGTACTTCCTACTTTGAAAAAAAAGAGACGTCTATTAGAAATAAATTAATACCACTGTATTGAAAGATGAAAAACCACTTTAAGCCCAAGTAAGTTAGCTTTTTTACTAGCTTCTTCTACATCCTTTTTTTTCCCTCATAACCCCAATTTGCGTCATATAATAATCCCTACCATCACGTAAAAACCACTATACCAGTATCTCACAATATTTCTCTGAATAATAATATTCAAAATTATAATTCTTTAAATAAAATCAATTATAAATACATTTTGTATTAGAGATAATTAATATCAATTATTTTTTAATTTTGACAAAAAAACAAAAATGTCTTACCAAATAAAGACAATTACTGAAATTAATAACAACTATCCATTTTCACTTCTTCTTATGAAGTTCGCGGGGAAATGAATATTTGGGGGCTATCATAAGGAGAATACTAGTGTATAAAACATCCCTTTTATCATGCACGGCTGCAGCCGCTATCATACTGTTCAACATCCAGTTCAGTGCACATGCTGAAACCCTCGTAGTTTCTGAGGGAAAACAACAAGAAGTATCCGATAAAACCTACGAAACTATTCACGCAAAAGACGGTGGCAAAATCATTGGAAAACATTTAACCATTGTTATGAATAAAGATATAAACCAAGGCACAAACAAAATCGTCTATGCTGTAACAGCAGAAGGTGCTAACAGTGCGATTGAGTTACTGGATGGCACAACCATTAAAGGCACTGGTTCTGGTATTTTCTTAGTCCTTGAAGCCAAAGACGGTGCTACACTTCAAATGACTAAGGGAAAAATTACATATTCTGGAATGGAGTCCTCCTCATCTAGCATTTTATCTAGCACTGGTGCTTCCTTTTCTGACAGTAAGAGTAAAAAAAACAAGCTGGAAGACGTGGTAATATCGAGTGAAAACGATAACAGTTCACTATCCTTAGGAATAAGTGCTAAAAACAGCACAGTAACTTTGAACAATGTAACCGTAACTCAAGCACTAACAGGCATATCTGCAGAGAATCACTCGACAATAACAATCTCTGGAGGATCATTTCGTGCAAAAAATACAGCAATATCTGCTCAAAATGGCAGCATCATTACTTTAAACAACAATGTTACAGTCACATCATCTAATGGTAATGCACTCCATGCAGATGGTATAGAATCCAAGATCACAATGAAAGGAGGAGCTGTCATAGGAGGAAATTTGAATGGACATGAAGGCGCATTACTTACAGAAAATGGTGGACGTATTGAAATTACGGATGTTACTCTAACAACCGATAACTTGGGAAACGGTGTAAATGCCAATGGCTTTGGAAGCATAATTGAATTAAAAGGCAAAACAAGCATTAAAAAAGTTAGAGATGGACTGAGAGCAGAAAAAGGTGGTAAAATCACCAGCGAAGATTTAACAATAACTGCTTATGAAAACCAAGAATACGGCACTTCTGGTATAATAGCCATTAATCCTAATAGTGAAATTCAATTAAAGGGGCATACAACCTTTGAAAAAGTTTCGTACGGTCTTGGAGCCTATAATGGTGGTAAAATTACCAGCGGAGATTTAATAATAGTCGGTGGTAAAGCAATTAATGACAACCCCAATGAAGCACGATCTGGTGTATGGACAGCAGGCTCTGGGAGTGAAATTCAGTTAACGGGCAAAACAACCATTCAAAATTTTGATGAAGGTCTTTATGCAGAGGATGGAAGTAAAATCATTAGCGGAGATTTAACAATAATCGGTGGTGAGTCCGAAGCAGCAACCGTTGGTGTAAACACTTGGGAGGCTGATAGTATAGTTGAATTAAATGGCAAAACAACCATTCAAAATGTTGATGTTGGTCTCGCTATTGGTAAAGATGGCACAATTAAGATGATTAATGGCGCTATTGATGCTAATTCTAAAAGTCTAGATACCCAATCCGACGCCCTTCAGAATGGGAAGAAAAATAAAATAGAAGCAAAAAAAGTTGCAATGGTTGTAATAAATGGCGGCCATATTGATCTAACGGATGTTTCTGCAAAAGTAGGAATCAGTGGCTTACAGTTCTTAGCTGTCTCTGATATTGATAAAAATGAATCAGATGATCCACAAAAACACCAAAGTAGTGAGATCAATCTAACTAATGCAGAGCTTCATGCTGAAAATGGTACTGGAATTTTTGTTGGAGCTTTTACTAACGATAACATTGAAGATATTCAAGGTTTGTCAATCGGTACAGTCAATCTCAAAAATTCAGAAATCCATGCCGACGTATTATTAGGAGATGGTATTTTCGAAAATCCAAAATCTTGGGGAACCGATAATTATTGGAATGATAAAAAGGTTAAAGCGATCTCCAACGGCACCTTCACCTTAAGCGCAGATCAGTCTATTCTAGAGGGCAGAGCGAATATTGCTAAAGACAGAAATGTGCACTTTGATCTAAAAAATAAGACAACATGGACGTTGAAAATCAGCAAACATGAAAAAGATGATGATGGCAATCTGCTTGATATCGCTCAAAGATCTCGTTCTGATATTTCCACGCTTAATCTCGATAACAGCTCCATTGTTTTTGAGAAACCAACAGACGATCACTACCAAACATTGCATATAGGTTCTGGTAAACCAGACACGCAAGAAGTCTACAACGCAACGGGTGATGCAAAGATTTACTTCAACACGGCTTGGAGTGATGGTGCTGCAATAAATGACCAAAAAACCGATAGACTTTTGATCCATGGAGATGTCTCTGGCAACACATCAGTTTATGTCACGGGGCGCTTAGAAGAGAACAATATCGAAGCAAATACCTCTGCTGCTGCCAATGTCCGTGGTCTTTCACTCATTCAAGTTTCTGGAAAAGCAGAAGAAAACTCTTTCAAACTCGTAAATGGCTATACCACAAGAGATGGCTTACCGGATATGTATACACTACGTGCCTATGGACCAGAGTCAAGCCATGGACAAGCCGATGTTGCACAAAACCTCTTTGATGAAAAGAATGAAAATTTCTGGGATTTCCGTTTACAACCCGAGCTGCTTGGCTCCAATTCTGGTTCAAATCCTGATCCTGAAACAAATATCCCTACCGTTGCCCTTGTACCACAAACAGCAAGCTATTTGGTCATGCCAAATGCTCTCTTCTACAGTGGATTAACGGATATGGCTAAACAAAACGCGCTTTTAGCCAATATCAAAACATCCGTCTCAGGAAAAGAAGAGGAGAAACAAACCGGTTTCTTCCTCTATACTTACGGAAACACAGGAACCTTATCTTCTGAGCGTGGTCCTCTCAAATATGGTTATGGTGCTGATATCCGCTATGCTGCTCTACAAGCCGGAGTCACATTGGCAGCAATTGAAGGACAAAATACCACAACACATTTCGGTCTTGTAGGCACCTATGGGCAGCTGTCTTTCACACCAAAGGACATGAAAGATGCAGGAAAGAACACGCTGGATAAATGGGCCATTACAGCCTATGGCAGTATACAGCATGACAATGGTTTCTATATGGATACACTGTTATCCTATGGAATTCTAAAAGGAGATATCGGCAATGCTATCATTGGCAAAACCGCAAAATTGAAAAACGCCAAAATGTTGAGTATCTCCACCACTGTTGGCAAAGAGTTTGTAACCGGAATGGAAGGCTTAACCTTTGAGCCACAAGCACAAGTTGCCTATCAACATTTGATGTTTAATACCATTGAAGATGCTGATAATTTTACCGTTGATATGAAAAATCCTTCTCAATGGTTAGTACGCATTGGTGGACGTTTGACAAAAACCATTTCCACTGAAAACAACCGTCCTATGTCTTTCTATGGAAAAGTAAACTTGATCAAAACCTTTGGTGATGATAGTACCATTCATATTGGCAGAGATTTTGACCTTGATCCTATGGGACCTGCAATTGAAGGCGGCGTTGGCATCAATGCACAACTCTCCCACAATTTCTCGCTTCATGGTGATGTAAGCTATCAACAAAAGCTTCAGAAAACTGGTATAAGTGGTGCAAGCTTTTCAGGTGGTATACGCTATCAGTTTTAAGGAAAGGAAATTCTTCTCGGAACCTCTTATTTTAAGCAGAGCAGCCTGTGCCCTACATGAGAAGGAAAGCACATGTACAAGCGTATGAGACTGAAAAAAGTGTAAAAGCGAGCGTTGCTTTCCCGTTCGTTTGCACAGAAAGGCTGCACAACTCTGTATTGTGCAGCTTTTTTAATTTTCTATAATATTATGTAGCCCTTTTGTTGATATTACCTCTTGTAAATAAACCCTGCTTTTCTTTTCTGCTAAAGTCCTTTTTATTCCTTAAAGAAACCTCTTTCTTCTTCATGCAGTAGATGTACTAGCTTTTCTTTAAAGGAATTCCCTTCACCTCTTTACGGCAGAAGATCTGCTGCAAAATACCTTTTTGCGCAGAAAATCCAATCAGGCATAACAAACATAACACAATGCTTTGTACTCAATTTATCTAAAATGCTCAGGAAATCATAAAGAAGAGCTAAAGCTTTATCAATCATCATAAGTATTATTTAAGTATATACATAAATATATTTTAGATATACAGAAAACAAATATTAAATTCATTATGTGATTGAAATTATAATAGTTTATATTTAATAATTTGTTTTATAAATTATAAATTACATAGTTATTTACAAAATAAAAAACCATTTAATAAAAATTTATTATAGAATACAAGTAAATAATAAATTTAATATATAAATGTAAAAATAAATAAAGTATAAAATTATATAAATACTTTATATAAAAGTTAAAATAATATAACCTCCCGATGAAAATTGTGTGTTCTTTATCCTTTTTATAAGCGGAGAGAGAATATGCGGAGGCTTATAAGTTAAGGAAAATCTTCATGTCTAAAAAATTTTTACTATCCTGTACAGCTGTTGCGACAATCGCGCTGTTTAGTGCTCATACTAATGTAAAAGCCGAAAAAATCTTAATGAATTTTCATGGAATAACTGAAGAAGCATCCAACTTCACTGTTGGCGGTATAATAGTGATAAAAGGTAGTGGAATAATTGGAAAAAATTTAGCAATAATTCACGACAGCAAAAACATGGAGGACGACTGGTTGAGCACTGTACGCATTATCGAACCTAATAGCTTTCTTGACTTATCAGAATCAACGATTAAGGCTAAAGAAATCGGTGTGATGGCAACAGACGGTGGTATAATAAAAATGAATGCAGTAGGTATTATTGCTCCTACAGTAGGCTTATTTCTCGAAGATAGCAAAAGTGATAAAAACAAGCTGAAAAATGTGACAATAACGAGCAGTAAAGATGACTTAATGGAAAAAGGAATAGCTCTTTATAAGGAAAGTAAAGTCATCTTGGAAAACGTAACAGTTACTCAAGCAAAAGTGGGTATAGAAGCGTTGGATAATTCTCAAACAACGGTATCAGGAGGATACTTTAATGCAAAAGAGCATGGAATATACGCTGGTACAGGCTCTACAATTACTTTAAAGAACAATGTTACAGTGTCCTCTGATGAATATGGCCTCAATGCAAATGGTGCACAATCCAAAATCACGATGATTGGGGGAACTGTAACTGGGAAAAAAAATGCATTAGTTGCAGCAAATAGTGGATATATTGATGGCATAGATACCACTCTAATGGCAGATGGCAATGGAAAAGGTGCATGGGCTAACGGCCCCAACAGTACAATTGAATTGCATGGCAATACAACAATTAAAGAAGCTGCAATCGGACTTGAGGCAAAAGACAATGGTATCATCCAAATGACAGGAGGATCTATCACTGTTTCCGAGACAGGGGCTTCTTTTGAAAACAGCAAGAGTGACAACAACAAGTTAGAAAATGTCGTGATAACAAGCAGCAGCGATGATAAACCGATAACCACAGGTGTAAGTGCTGATAAGGAAAGCACGGTTACTTTAAAAAATATCACCGTTAAGAACGCACAAAAGGCTCTCTTGGCTAATGATAATTCCCAAATAACAGTAACGGACGGCGGTTCCTTTGGCGGTGAGGTACAAGCCAAGCAAGGCAGCACAATTACTTTAAATGATAATGTTATAGTAACATCTGAAAATAATGGGCTTCATGCAGATGGTGAACAATCTAAAATCACAATGACTGGAGGAACTGTAAAAGGGCAAAAAAGTGCTCTGTTGACAGAAAATGCCGGATATATTGATGTCACAGATATCACTCTCACCACAGATAACAAAGGAACTGGCGCAAAATCCATTGGTCCTAACAGCATGATTAATTTGCATGATAATGCAACCATTAAAGAGGCTATCATCGGACTTGAGGCAAAAGACAATGGTATCATCCAAATGACAGGAGGATCTATCACTGTTTCCGAGACAGGGGCTTCTTTTGAAAACAGCAAGAGTGACAACAACAAGTTAGAAAATGTCGTGATAACAAGCAGCAGCGATGATAAACCGATAACCACAGGTGTAAGTGCTGATAAGGAAAGCACGGTTACTTTAAAAAATATCACCGTTAAGAACGCACAAAAGGCTCTCTTGGCTAATGATAATTCCCAAATAACAGTAACGGACGGCGGTTCCTTTGGCGGTGAGGTACAAGCCAAGCAAGGCAGCACAATTACTTTAAATGATAATGTTATAGTAACATCTGAAAATAATGGGCTTCATGCAGATGGTGAACAATCTAAAATCACAATGACTGGAGGAACTGTAAAAGCAAAAGAAGCTGCATTTGTCTTAAAAGATGGCGGATATATTGATGTCACAGATATTTCTGCGAAAGCACAGTGCAATGGGATAAGCATTGATGACTCCAAAAACGATCAGACTTCAAGAATCAACCTGACCAATACAAACCTTTTTGTCGAAGATGGAACGGGTATTGTTGCCAACAATTCATCAAATGGTAAACTCAACCTCAAAGATTCAAAAATCAGTGCCGACAGGTTATTCGTGGGTATAACTCATGATACGCCAAAACCTGATCAAATCTTTACACTCACCGCAGAAAACTCTCTCTTACAGGGGGGAGTAAGAAATGACGGAAACAGCAGAACAACTTTCGATCTCAAAAACGATACAACATGGTTCGTAAACACTAGCACAAAAGAAAAAGATGATGCGGGCAAGTTACTTGATATTGCCCAAAGATCTCATTCTGATGTTTCTATACTTAATCTCGACAATAGTTCCATTGTTTTTCAACAGCCGACAGAAAACCATTATCATACATTGCATATAGGTTCTGGGAAACCAGACACGCAAGCAGTCTACAATGCTTCTGGTGACGCAAAGATTTCTTTTAATGTTGGATCTGTTGAGAGCTCTGATATAATCGATCAAAAAAATGATCGACTTCTGATCCAAGGAGATGTCTTAGGTACAACAACAGTTTATGTTATGAGTGATTTCAAAGATAGCAATAATATAACAGAAGCTTTTCACCCTTCTTCTAATACCAGTGGAGTTTCGCTCATTCAAGTTTCCGGGAAAGCAGATGAAAATTCCTTCAAATTAGCCAATGGTTATATCCAAGCAACTGGTTCACCTTATAAATATAGGCTTACCGCTTATGGACCAACATCCAGCTATGGTGCTGCAAATGAAACACTAAACCTGTTGGGAGAAAATGATAATTTCTGGGATTTCCGTTTGCAGAAATTTATTTTACCACAAGTAGCGAGCTATTTGGCCGTACCTAATGCTCTCTTCTACGCTGGTTTTATCGATATGACTCAACAAAGTACTCTGTTAGCTGATCTGAGAACAACAGCTATAGGGATCGAAGATAACGTCAAAAAAAATGGATTCTTTCTCTCTTCCTATGGAAGTATCGCAACCCTATCGTCACAACAATATGGCTATAACACAAACATTCGCTATGCTGCTACACAAGCAGGTTTTACAGCTTCTGCACAAAAGAGCCAAAATACAATCCTATATTGGGGTCTTACCGGAACCTATGCTCAATTATCCCTCACCCCCCAAAATATAGAAGATGCAGACAAGAGTACGCTTAACAAATGGGCAGTCACAGCCTACAGCGGTATAGAGCATAATAGCGGTTTCTATATGGATACACTCTTCTCTTATGGGATCTGGAAAGGAAATATCTCTACAGCCATCGCTAACAGTACCACTAAAGTCGATGATATAAAAATGTTAATTGCCTCAACAACAATAGGTCAAAAATTCACAACGGGTATTAAAGCCCTCACGTTTGAACCCCAGGCGCAACTTGTTTACCAGCGTCTAATCTTTAATGCCTTTTCTAATGCTGATAATCTTAAAGTTGATATCGGTGAACCTTATCAATGGTTAGTACGCATTGGTGGACGTTTGACAAAAACTACTACCTCCACAGAAAAGAACCGTGTCATTTCTCTGTATGGAAAAGTGAACTTTCTCAAAACTTTTGGTGATGATGGTAAAGTACAGATTGGCGACACCTTTCCCCTTGATCCTACAGGATCTTCTATTGAAGGTGGGCTTGGCATCAATGCAAAATTGTCTCGCAGTTTAGCCCTCCATGGTGATATAAACTATCGAAAAAAGCTGCAAAAAACTGGTATATCCGGAACAAACTTTTCAGGAGGGATACGCTATCAGTTTTAAGGAAAGGCTGTAAATAGCCTATTCATTCTATTCAATTTAACAAAAAAGGCAGTATACATACTGCCTTTTTAATCTATGTAAGCTACTATTCTTATCCCCTGAAACTTTTTTCTTTTCTCCTCAATAATCTCCTTCCCTCCTATTTACACGAGTCACGCGGCATATTCATTATCGAATTTGTCTATAAAGCTAAGCAAAGTGTATTTTTAGATAATAAAAAGAAGACTACATTGGAAAAGATAATGATAAAAGAAACTCTCTCTTCATACCTTTTCTATGTTTATCCTCCTGTTTCTTCAATCCATTAGCTTAACAGCACCCTGTAAGGATTCATTTATATGTCCATGTACCGTTTTTAGGCAAACCATTTTGACAATGCTTATCCCTCTCTTTCCATACAGTATATTGATTTATAAAGATAATTCTTTGTTTTGCATATTGAATGAGAGTCCCTAATATCGTAGGATTCTCTCATTTCAAACTTGTTTTATGTTGAATCAATTAAAAATTTTCTTGCACGTTACAAGCAGGGCTGGCGTGTGGAGAAAAGTTATATAAGAAAAGCCTGAGAATTCCTCTCATGAACTGCCTCAAGTGCCAAGGGCTTGTCACAAACATTGGGAGCTGGCAAAGTGTGTGATGGGCTTGCTCTTTTATTAAGCGTAAAGGTATCGGCTTACTCCTTCGTAAGCGTAAAGATGATGGGACTCTATGGCTTTAGCGTTATAGCATCCATGACCATCGTAGCAAAATGAGCTTTGGTACCCCTTAAGGAAAAGTCTCTTTTAAAGAAAGCCTGTGAATAGCCCCCTCATCTCTTCTTATAGCAGAAAAAATTTGCTGATCGTTTTGGTTAGTGCATCAAATAATACATCTCAACACTATAGAGCTTTTATAGCGATTGTCTTTAATAGACAATTTTTAAATATCATACTTCATAGTGCTTTTAGCATAAGCTTAACCAAGCTAGGTTTTATGAAATCCACTTTTCTCAACTTTTTATGATCATGAAAAAAGTTTTTCTGAAGCAAAACTTCAAATCATAGAGAACACCATCGATATAATTCGTTTTGTTATTTACAATAAAAACATAATGATATAGAAACTGTCTGGGTACTTGCGCCATCAGGGGAATGAAGTAAGCATCAAAGCATACCAAATACTAAAGGCATATCTATGTGTAAGAAATATATTTATAAGAAAAATTTTTTGTTATGTACAATTGCTGGAACTTTGATTTTTTCTCATTTCGGTTCAACTTATGCAAATACATCGGCTCCTGAAACTCCTGGAATTTTGGGGAAGATTGAATTAAATAAGGGAGAAGAAAAGACTTTAAATAATGTTCTTGTCCGCGATAAAGGACCTGGAATATTAGCGCATGATAAAGCAGCTATCACAATTGTAAAATCAACAATACACACGGAAATGTCTGCACTTTCTGTATCAACAGGTGGACGCATTCATGCTAAAGAAATTGAAGCAAATACGGTGTACAAAGGTTTAGAAACAAAGAATGGTACAATCAAAGTTGAAGATTCAACCATAACCGTCCAACGAGGAGGTGCCGGTGGTATCGTTTTTTATGAAACAAAAGATTCTTCACTGAAAAATGGAGAAAAAGTTGTCAATAAGGTTGTTCTTAGCAATACAAAACTTCTTGTGAAAAACGGCACCGGTATCCTTGGTCCCTACTGCTCAAGAGCAGTTGCTGAAGTTCAACTTAAAGACTCAGAAATTCGATCTGACGTATTATTGAGAAATAAAACAAAACGTAAATATTATGACAACGATACTCTTCCTGTAACTTTAGCGTTAACCGCTGATAATTCGACAATAGAAGGACGAGCAAGAACTTTAAAAGTGAATACAACGGTTTTGACTCTGAATAACAAAAGCAAATGGTACTTAAAGACCTCTCAAGAGGAAGTCGATACTGACTTTAATGTGTTTAACTATGAGCTCAGTGATATTAAACAACGAGCCCTTTCTACCGTTTCAGTACTGAATCTTAATAATAGTTCTATCATATTTAAGACACCACAAGGGCGGGAAAAAGATCATTATCATACCTTGTATGTAGGGCGAACAGCTGAGGTTCGTAGACCTGAGGGAAGTACAATCCCCGATATAGAAAGCACTTATAATACAGTTTACAATGCCACAGGCGATGCAAAAATTTATTTTAATATTGAATGGAGTGATGGTCTAGTAAAAGAACAGCAAAAAGCTGACCGCCTCCTTATTCATGGTGATGTATCAGGCAGCACAACAGTCCATATCAAGAACCTTGCGAAAGGTGAGATATTAAAAGCTGAAGATTCTGTTTCCTCAAATATGCGTGGTCTTTCACTCATTCAAGTTTCTGGAAATGCAAATGAAGATTCCTTCAAACTTGCACACGGCTACACCACAATGGGGGGCTTGCCCTATAAATATATACTCAAAGCCTATGGTCCAACATCCAGCCATGGGACAGCCGATCGCACACAAAGTCATTTTAGCGGAATATCACAAGAATCAAAAGAAAATACCCTCAAAGACTACACAATCTACACGATATCAGCATTAGGACAAATGATTGAAGGCGTTTCACCAAAAGAGAAAGAAGCGCAAAATACCGGTTCATCATCCCTTGGACAAGCAAACAACGCACAAAACATTTTGGAAAAAAATCAGAATTTCTGGGATTTTCGCTTGCAAAATGCGACTCTCGATAATGAAGGAAAGATCAGAGCTCTCGTTCCTCAAGTGGCAAGCTATTTGTCCATGCCTAACGCACTATTCTCAGCTGGACTGGCTGATATAAACAATCAAAACACTTTACTCAACTCGATACAGGAAAACACCTTTGAGACAAAAGATCATAAAAACAAAGAAGTCTTATTCTCGACTTATGGAAATAAGATGACATTATCCTCTCACCGTACGCCATTACAATATGGCTATGGTGCCGATATTCACTATGCAGCTTTACAGGCAGGCATTACATTAGCAGCTCTAGAAGATCAAAATATGACCACCAATTTTGGTCTTTTAGGGACATATGGGAAATTAGCTTTCACCCCTAAAGACATGGAAGGTGCTGACAAGAGTACACTCAATAAATGGTCAATTGCTGCATATAGTGGGCTGCGCCATAATAATGGGATATACATCCATGCACTCTTCTCCTATGGAATGCTCAAGGGAGATATCACCACAGCTCTCATAGGAAAGACTGCAGAATTGAAAAATGCTGATACATTCAGTGCATCAGCAACCATTGGACAAAAGTTCGAAACCAGTAGGAAAGGATTGGTCTTTGAACCACAAGCACAACTTGTTTATCAACACCTCGTGCTTGGCACACTCTCAGATGTCGATGGCTTTGATGTAGATATGGGAAATCCTTATCAATACTTAGTGCGTGTTGGTGGACGCTTAACGCAAACGAAGCTTTCTATTGAAAACGGCGGTATTCTTTCTTTCTATGGTAAACTAAACGTTGTTAAAGCTTTTTCTAACAATGGTACGATACAGATTGGTGAACCATTCCATCTTGATTCTATAGGAGCGTCTGTTGAAGGTGGACTTGGTGTAAATGCACAATTATCACAAAATATCGCACTTTATGCTGATGTTAACTATCAATATAAGCTTCAAAAAACTGGTATATCTGGAGCAAGCTTTTCAGGCGGAATACGCTATCAGTTTTAAGAAAAAGCAAAAAACAATTTATATTCTATTCATTTTAATAAAAGGCAGTACAAATATGCTGCCTTTTTACAATCTATCGGAAAGAAGCGTCAATAACGATTCTTTCTACCACCTTTCTTGAGCCAATTAATCTCACTCAAACCAAATGTAACAAAATCTGTTATCTCTGAATGAATACTGAATTCTCAAAAGAGCTGCCTTTTTGATTTATAAAAATCAAATGCTTTTAATAAATTTTTTTTGTATTTTAAAACACGTAATAAATAATTCTCTGTGTAAGAAAATCAATTAAAAGCTTTTTGTAAGCACACAACAACAGCTTCTCCAAAAACTTTGTAGAGTTTCCATAACAACAGCCTTAAGCAACAAACATCCTTGCAAAATATTTTGTTTCTTAACACTTTTAAACGGAAGACTTATTAAATTAGCTTTTCTGCAATTCATAGTTGCTAACTGCAATCTCTATTTTAAAAACTCTTCTAAAATCATTTTTAAACGATAAAGAACAGGACGCAATGTTTCGTTTTGTTGTTTACAATAAAAACATAATGATATAGAAACTGTCTGGGTACTTGCGCCATCAGGGGAATGAAGTAAGCATCAAAGCATACCAAATACTAAAGGCATATCTATGTGTAAGAAATATATTTATAAGAAAAATTTTTTGTTATGTACAATTGCTGGAACTTTGATTTTTTCTCATTTCGGTTCAACTTATGCAAATACATCAGCTCCTACAATGGTTATGGCTCGTGCGGATAAAGCAGGAGAAGAAAAAACCTTTAATAACGTTTTTATCCGCAGCGCATATACAACAGTGGTTGCTGATGACAAAGCCTTTATCACCATTACAAATTCAACAATGCGTTCAGACTCAAATTTATTTACCGCAACAACAGGTGGGCGTATTCATGCTAAAAAAACTGTAGGAAAATCAAATTCCCGTGGTTTAGAAATTTCAAACGGCATCATCCATATTGAAGATTCAATCATAAATGTTTCCGGACATCACAAAAGTCGTGGTATCCTTTTTGATTACATCCCAAGTTCCCAAGTAAAAGAGGGCGAAAAAGTTATCAATAAAGCAATTCTTACCAACACAAAACTTCTTGTTGAAAATGGTATTGGTATTCTAGGACCAGATTATGCAAAATCTGTTGCTGAGGTAGAACTTAAAAGTTCAGAAATTCGTTCTGATATATTATTAAAAAATAAAATCCCAGAAAACTCAAAAGATATCGATCCTCGCACTTTTATATTAAGCGCTGACAATTCGATTATAGAAGGACGAGCAAAGACTTTACCTCAAAATACAACGATTTTTACTCTCAACAATAACAGCAAGTGGTCCCTAAAGATTAGTCAATTTGAAGTAGACAAAGAATTTGACAGCTCTAAAGGATACTTGCTCACTGATATTAAACAACGTGCACAGTCTATTGTCTCAGTATTGAACCTTAATAATAGTTCTATTATATTTAATGCGCCGCATAAACTAGCAGACAATCAGTATCAAACCTTGCATGTGGGAAAACAGCCAACAGCTGGAGCTGCGAAAACAGAGCAAAACAGAAGCTCTGATGCAACAACGGTTTACAATGCATTGGGCAACGCAAGGATTTACTTTAATACCGAATGGAGTAATGGTCTTGTAAAAGAACAACAAAAAACTGACCGTGTTCTCGTTCATGGTAATGTCTCAGGCACCACAACGATCTATTTCAACAATCTTTCAAAGCGTGCAAAACCATTCGATAATGATGAAGTTTCAATTCCTTTGAATGCGCGTGGTCTCTCACTTGTTCAGGTGTCTGGAAAAGCAGAGGAAGCCGCCTTCACGCTGGCAAATGGCTACACTACAATGGATGAATTGCCCTATAAATATGTATTAAATGGCTATGGACCAACATCCAGCCGTGGGAGAGCTGACAAACAGCAAAGTCTCTTGCAAGAAAGTGAAGAGTTTTGGGATTTCCGTCTACAAAATGCAACTCTTGATGATGAAGGAAAAATCAAAGCTCTTGTTCCTCAAATGGCAAGCTATTTGGTTATGCATAATGCAATATTCTCCTCTGGCTTGGCTGATATAAACAATCAAAATACACTGTTAGATAATATGCACTCAACAGTTTTTGGATTAGAAGGTCATAAACAAAAAGGGATATTTTTATCGACTTATGGCAACAAGATGACGTTATCTTCCAGCCGTAGTCCATTGGAATATGGTTATGGTGCTAATGTTCACTATGCTGCTATACAAGCAGGCATGACATTAACAACGTTAGAAAATCAAAATATAACCGCGAATCTTGGTCTTTTAGGCACATATGGAAAGCTCGCTTTTACGCCAAAGGACATGGAAGGTTCTGACAAAAGCATACTAGATAAATGGTCCTTTACGGCATATGGGAATCTCCACCATGACAATGGTCTCTATATTAATGCACTTTTCTCCTACGGCATTTTAAACGGACATATTACAACAGCCCTTATCGGCAACACCACAGAATTAAACAATACGGATACATTAAATATATCAGCTACCGTTGGACAAAAACTAGCAACTGGTGTTGAAGGGGTGTCTTTTGAACCACAAGCACAACTTATTTATCAACATATTGCCTTTGGCACTCTTTCAGATATTGATGGCTTCCAAGTTAATATAAAGCCCCCTCATCAATGGTTGGTCCGTATTGGAGGGCGTTTAACAAAAACAATACTTCCTATTGAAAAAGATCGTTTTCTTTCTTTTTATGGTAAATTGAATGTCATCAAAGCTTTTGGTGAGGAGCGCACTATCGATGTTATGGAATCTTTCCATCTCGATTCTATGGGCTCTTCCCTTGAAGGTGGACTTGGCATTAACGCGCAGCTTTCTAAAAATATTGCACTTCATGCTGACGTTAATTACCAACATAAACTTCAAAAAGCTGGGTTCTCTGGAATTAATTTTTCCGGAGGAATGCGTTATCGCTTTTAGAAATCTTAGCTCTCTATTTTGACGCATAAGCAGCGCTGAGATGAAAACAGTGCTGCTTAACTACATTACAAAAAACCGTAATGTGTCAAAAAGTGGTTCATTTTTAGCAAAACAAAGAAAATATCTTAAGGAACATCTCTATGCATAAGAATCTTTTGTTATGTACAGCCGCTTGTGCTTTATTTTTTTCTTCTTTTAACTTCACATCTACCAGCACCGCCTCTGCTCTAAGCCCCCAGGAACGCCATGCCATTGATTTAATAAACACACCAACACAAGCAGAAAAAAATCTTGAAAAGATAGCCTCTGGCGCCATGATGGAAGATAATTCGCACTTCAACCAAGCACTTGAAAATCATATGGATCGTGTAAGAAATACGATTAACAGCTCTTTTGCAGGTGCAGGTCGTTATAGTTCTGGTACACATATAAACGTGGTGAACCGCGAAATGGATAATATACGCACCCAAGCCGTGGCAAACAAACACCATCTGGATATGCAACATATGATGAAAGCCAGAGCATACCTTGAACAATTACGTCAGAACCGATTAAAAACAAGAGAAAATTTATTACGTGGCTACGACAAAGCAGTTTCCGATGCCGTGCAAGCAGCAAAAATCCTTGATGCTGATAATCAACAGCGTGTTAATACCGCGCGCCAACAATCGGTGAGCCAAGACAATCATAATTGGTTTGAACTGCAAAATAAAGCAGAAATATTACATAAAGCAGCACAAGTGGATAGTGCTTTACAAGGACAAAACAAGGAACTTTCCAATACTTTACGCAAAGCAGTAGCAGTATTAGAGACTTTGAACAACGATGGAATAACCAACGTGAAGAAAAAAGGAGAGACAACCTCTCCTGCATCTGAAAAGAATAAACAACCTCTTATTGACTCCAGCACAAGACAAAGACACGCTAGTGATAAATTACCACCCGCTCATGTTCCTGCCCAACACAAGGACAGTTCATTCACAAGAACAGATCATGGAATGAGACAGCCTAAAATAAATGAAAATTCGCAATCTGATATTGATCCCCAAACAAACACCACTTCCTCAGCATCAAAAACAACTCTTAATACATCAGCAAAAGCGCATATGAATTTGCTCCCAAAGGTTGGAAATACTGCTACCGCGGCTACAGAGAGCACCTCTAAACTTACAGATGATGATAAAGCAACTGAAACTTCTACTTCTCTTAATGGGACAGCAAAAAGAACAATTCTTACACCACAAGAAGAAAGCTCTTTAGTCATGCCTATCGCGATGTTTGCTGTTGGGTTTAGTGATGTCAACAATCAAAATATCTTGTTAGACAATATGCAAATAACAATGTTTGAGCCCAAAGATCATCCAGAAAGAGGCGTTTTCTTATCCTCTTATGGCAATAAAAGCACGTTTTCTTCCAAGGTTCAAGCAGAACAAGATGGTGTTCAAGCAGATATTCGCTATGCTGCATTGCAAGCAGGAGCAACATTAATAGCGCTAAAAGATCAAAATATCAGCAGCAACTTTGGTCTTTTCGGAACATATGGGAAATTATCTTTTACTCCTAAAAACAAGGAGAGCTTTCAAAAAAATATGTTTGATAAATGGTCACTCACCGCATATGGAAATATTCAGCATGACAGTGGCATCTATGCAAGTGCATTTCTCTCTTATGGAATTTTCAAAGAAAATCACGCTACAGCTCTCATTAAACATACCTCAAAAGTGAAGAATAGTAAAACATTAGGAGCCGCTGCAACTGTTGGTCAAAAACTGTCAACCAGTTTGGAAGGTGTAATCCTAGAACCACAAGCACAACTTGTTTATCAACGTCTCATGCTTGGTTCTTTATCAGATAGGAGCTCTTTCTCAGATGACGATAACTCTAAAATAGACATAAGCAAACCTCATCAATGGTTGCTCCGTATTGGTGGACGTTTGACACAAAACAAAGGACATGCCCTTTCCTTCTACGGAAAACTGAACATGATCAAAACTTTTAGTGAAAACTTTTCGCTTGCTGCTATGGGATCTTTAATCGAAGGTGGTTTTGGTATTCAGGCGCACTTATCGCAAAATATAGAGCTTCATAGTGATATCAGCTATCAACATAAATTCAAAAAAGCTGGCATCTCTGCAATAAATATTGCCGCTGGAATGCGCTATCACTTTTAAAAATACTTGTATCCCTTATCTTGAAATACAAAGAGATCTCATTATGTTTCGTTTTGTCTCTTACAAAAGAGACATAATGAGGACAAAGTTTTATTTTTTATGAGAGAGGGGAGAAATATTTTAGGAATACATCCATATGAAAAAAAGCTTCTTACTATACACAGTTTCTGGAGTTCTGTTTTGTTCTTCCACCAGTATGTCTTATGCTATTCATAGTACAAATCCATCAACAACGATAGATTCTTCTTCTCTACAACCTGCTCGTGTCAAGTCACAAATAAATCTATCCGGAGTTTTTGATCCGTATAAAGATCCATATGATGGAATCGGGCAAATTATGCCATCATATTCATATCCACCTTCAACATCTAGCTCTACAAGAACAATCATAACCCTTCCTCCTACAGGGAATGAAACTACAACGCCTACTTCTACAAGCACTCTACCTCCCAAAACACAACTTGAAGGAAATTCAGCTGGAAATATAATTTCTTCTTCAAAACAAAACTCTGATCTTGGTCAAGGAAGTACACAAACATCAAAGACTAAAGTTACAGAAGGTGTACAATCTAACCCTACAACACAAAACACTCTTACACAATCTCTAACGACAGAAATAGCTTCAACAACAGGAATGAAAGCAAAATCTAGAAGACGTTCAGGGGCGCCCTCCTCTTCTGCAGACTCTTCCAGCGAAAAAACACTATCGAATTCTGCTGTGTCTTCACAGCCAGAACCTACACAACCTTCACCGAATTTACAACCAACACTTACAAAGTCTGAACCTACAAGCACGGAACCTACAAAACCAACAACAGAGCAAATACCAACATCTAATGAACCAGAACTCGCACAACCAATATCTTTAAGAGTAGAAACTGAAAAACCAGCATTACTGGTACCACCAAAATCTGCAAAACCAGCGCCAGTGCAATCTTCATATGCACAAAAAATATCTGAAAAATCAGAGATTGAAAAAACAATATCACCAATAAAACAACCTGAAAAGTCTACACAAATTGAGGATATAAGCGCTGGAGTTGAAGCTAAAAACGGTGAGATCATAACGCTACATAATAAAAAAATTCAAGACAATAGTTTTGCTGTACATGCAGAGGGAAATAATTCAAAAGTCAATATGATAGGGGGAACAGTTGATGCGCGTTTTGTTGCACTAAGCGTATCAGATGGTGGAGAAATTGATGCTACAGGCATTACTGTAACAGCAGAAACAGCTGGTTTGGTAAACATGGAGGGCACAATCAAACTTAAGGATTCAAGCGTCCATGTCACGGGAAATTATGAAGCAGACGGTATTATTTTCCGCAACAATCCGTATAATGCCCCTAGAAAACGATATACACACAATGCTGAAAGGAACACCAATGCCGTTCAAGAACAAGATGTAGCCAATATTGCTGATAAAGTAACCTTAGAGAATACAAAGCTTTTCGTTGAACATGGTAACGGTATCAACCTTTATGGAACAGGCGTAAACGGGGAAGTCAACCTTAAAAATTCAGAAGTTCATGCCGATATTTTATTAAAAAATATCAAGAACGAAAGTGCCTCCACAAATACCATTACATTAGTTGCAGACCACTCTTCTTTAGAAGGTCGGGTAAGAACTTCTAAAGATAATAGAACAGTTTTTGATCTAAAAGAGAGGACGAAATGGCTTGTAAAGGCTAATAAAAATGCCACAAATAATGATAATATTTTAAATGACTATAGACAGTTTGGTGTTGATGAAAAATCATACTCTAATCTTTCTGAATTGCACCTTACAAACAGTGCCATTATGTTTGACAAGCCAATTGAGGGACATTATCAAACTCTGTTTATAGGACCTAATCTTTCGCAAGAAGACGAAACAACTCACACAGCAGCGGTTTATAGTACAGCGGGTCTTGCAGAGATTTATGTAAACACTCAATGGAATAAACATTCTCCTATCACGGAACAACAAACTGATCGCATTGTGATTAATGGTGATGTCTCAGGAAGTACTGTTGTTCACATCAATCTCCAAACCGATAGCTCTGCTGTTTGGGAAGAGAAGATGGCTTCACTTCCTTTAGAGACACATGGGATTTCAATCATTCAAGTTTCCGGACAAGCGAATGAAAATTCCTTCACGTTAGCAGGAAACTATATGACAATAGGGAAACAACCTTATAAATATGTACTCACAGGCTATAAGCCTGGAACATCTCATGAGAGCCAAAATCTTTTTGGCAAGAAGAATAGTGATTTCTGGGATTTCCGCTTACAAAATGCCTACATTGATAAGGATAAAAAAGTTCGAGCCCTTTTACCACAGGTAGCAAACTATTTAACCATATCTAATACTTTATTTTCTGCTGGATTTACTGATGTAAACAATCAAAACACGTTGTTAGACAATATGCGAACAACAGTATTTGGGGCAAAAGACAATAAAAAGAATGGTATCTTTTTCTCTTCCTACGGCGAGAAGGTCACCCTATCTTCCAACCGCGATCCACTGCACTATGGTTATGGTGCTGATGTAAACTATACTGCCTTACAATTAGGGGGCATATTAGCCGCCTTAGAAAGCAAAGACATAAGCGCACATTTTGGTCTTTTAGGAACGTACGGAAAGATTGCCTTTACGCCAAAAGAGATGCAAGATTCTGAAAAGACAACGCTTGATAAATGGTCACTTACCGCTTATAGCGGCATCCAGCATAGCAATGGTATATATGTCAACGCTCTTCTTTCTTACGGAACCTTAAAAGGAAATATTACCACAGCTCTTGTTGGGAATGCCGCAAAATTGGATGGTACCGAGATGCTTAATATATCTGCAACCATTGGTCAGAAATTAGCAACCGATACAAAAGGGCTTGTCTTTGAACCACAAGCTCAATTCATTTATCAAAATCTCATGTTTGATATTTTCTCAGATACCAATGGCTTAAAAGTAGACATGGGCAATCCACATCAATGGTTGATCCGTTTTGGTGGACGTTTAACAAAAACGATAATGGCTGTTGAAGAAAACAAAGCTGTTTCCTTCTATGGTAAAATGAATGTTATCAGAACTTTTGGCGATGGTAAAACAATAAAAATTGCTGATACCTTTCATGTTGATCCTACCGGCTCTTCAGTTGAGGGAGGCGTGGGGGTGAATGCATATCTTTCTCAAAATATCGTACTAAACGCCGATATCAGCTATCGGCAAAAACTGCAAAAAGCCGGTGTATCTGGCACCAATTTGTCTGGCGGAATACGTTATCGTTTCTAAAGCAGAAGTTAATTTTAACTTAAATAAAAAAGGCAGCACAAAGTGCTGCTTTTTTATTTAAATTTATATATTTTTTTAAATTCTCAACAATCATTATCACATCAAAGAAGATTTTGACTTATAATATTTCTTTTGCATATTGAATAAAAAACTGAATACCATAACATTCTCTCATCAAAATACCCCATGCATAAAATTTTATGTCTTATATTATCACCACACCTCAAGCGATGATATTTTTACAGCACAACAGAATAAGCATTCATGCGGATTTTAAAAAGTCAGCCCCTTCTTCGCTGTGGACGCTCCATTTATTTTAGATGATGTACATTTAATATACCTGCTATAAAGACTAGTATCTGGTATAAATTCTTAAAGGCATGTTTTTCCTCTAAAATCTCAATGCTACAGCAGCTCAATTATAAGACAAGATATTGATTTATAAAGACAATTCATTGTTTTCCATGTTAAATGAGAATCCAGAATATCGTCAGATTCTTTCATTTCAGACCTGTTCCATGTTGAATCAACAAAAACCATATCTCTTACAAGTGACAAGGGGGAAGAGCCATAGGGATAAAAAACTATTAAGAAAGGATTGAAAATGCCTCTAATGAACTATCTCAAGTGCCAAGGGCTGGAGCAACATTGGGAGCAAACAAAGAATATGACAATGTTGAAAAATATAACAATATCAACTTGCTCTTTTATTAAGTATAAAGATGGTCGTACCCTATAGATTTTATATTATTTCCATGAGAACTTTCTTATTATACCATTCACAAGCGCCGTTGCATCAAAGATGTCGTTGCGCCACCCCACAAACACCATCACGAAATAGACTTGAGAGCTTAGATATCTCTTTAAAACAAGGGCGTGAATTAGGAATAACAAATCCATTCTATTTTGAGTATTTTGTCGTGCATGAAGGACATGCACCCAGTAAAACACACAATAAAAAAAGCGTAAAACAATGCGTAATCTTCATTATTTAACAGATAGTGCTTTAGATACTTTTGAAAGACATAAAGCTAAATTAAAGGACGGCGGTACAGAGAGACGCTGATTTCTACCCCTTTATTCTTTCCCAATGAGATTGCCTCCCCATTTCAAATATTACGCCAATAAAGGTATACGCAATATACTCGCTCAAATCTGGATGCTCTCTCAATCTGGCATACAAAAACTAAAACAACAGAATGAAATAATAAACCGCTTTAATTTTTGTCTCAAGCATATAGATTTAAACAACTAACCGCGTCATATCACCACACTTCAAAGGACAGTATTCCATGAGGCTGATAGGCAATATTCATCACATACTCTTCATCTTTCATGCTTTTTGCTGACTTGGTGGTTATGGCAGAGTGAACGCACCCGATCCCATCCCGAACTCGGCCGTGAAACACTCCAGCGCTGATAGTACTTTGCCTTAAGAAACGGAAGAATAAGTCGCCGCTAGGTCTGCTAAATGCATGCAAAAGACTCAATGTATAAACCTTACATTACCACACCCCCAAGGAAGCTGTTTTTAAGGCATCACAGGCTGGTCTAAATATTCTCTTGATCGCCTCCCCCTAAACTAAAAAATGAAGCTCCCTATTAACTCAGTCTGCAAACAATGCTCTGTAAATAATCCGCCTTCTCTGAGTTCTCTTCCAGCCAGCTTCTCACCGCATGCGGTTCACATCACGACACCTTAAAAGACATTGTTTTAAGAACAGCGTTTTACAGTACATCAGGATAATAATTTAAATACCAAAATGCGCTTAAAACAAGTCTACTCACTAAACGCACTATTTATCCAAATCAACTGCCCTACCTAATCATTGTCATTACTTAGAACAGCCCGTATTAATCAGATTTGAATTTATTCCTCTATTTCTTTTGCACGTCCAGATAGCTGTATAGCTCTAAAAAGATCATTAACTGCATTTAAATGTGTTTGAAGTAATTCACTATTACGCTGTAATTTTTCTTGTAAATCAGACAACAAACTTTCAACCTCATGCTCAATATCTTGATTCATATAGCGCTTCACATCACTCATGGATTTATTAAGATCACGCAAACCACGTATTTTACGCAAATTTATTTCTTCGTAATCTGGAACACCACTACTCTCTAGCATATTGCTTTCATAATCAACAACTTGAGCTAATCCTTTAACAGCAGCAACAAATTTTGTCATCGCCCAATCACGATCAATAAGGTTGTTATCAAGAACTTTTGCTTTTGCCGCAAAACTATCATCACCATATTGCACTACAGACATTTTTACTTCCCCTTCAACACTATTGTTCAATCTTACTTTCAAATGAGGGAGATTAAACAGGTTCTCTTCAATGCTGATACACTCAACCAAGCTCGTGGTGCAAACATTGCTCAAACAACAGCACGACAATCCTTCAAAGCGTATACCACTTCAACTTTCAACGCGTTCTCTCAAATATTTTTCTTGCTTTGCTCCAAAACCATCATTGCGGCTATACTAATCCATAAAAACGCTATAAACTTAAACCTTACAGCAATATCAAAACTTCCATATTTGCTCTGTCTATTTCGCCTTACCGATTTTATCACGAGCTCATCTTCAACAGAAAATAACAATGCTCTCACGAGAACTTCAGCCACAAAAACTACCTGCCGACAAAAAAACGCAGCCTATCTTGCAGCATATTAAAGACTTAAGCCCATGAAAAATTTCAGCATTTTACCGATAGCAGCATTTTACCCTCCATAACCTTATGGCTCTCTCTGCACTAAAACCTGTATACCTTCTGGCGCCCCATAAGATGGCACCAGACAAGACCAGTTCGCACCCATTCAAAAGGATACCCCCCTCTCCCATGCTCTTTCTGCACACATGCAGTATTTCGCATAAAACACAAAAAGAATGCTCTTTTGAACAGATCAGCCACACAGCAATATAAAAAGACATCTTAAAATAGCTAAACAGCCATCAATCTTCCTTTTTTAAATTATCATTCGCTTTTCTTTGCAATGAACGACTATATAAGATTTTTTGAACCTTTTCAAGAGTTTCTTAGCCAATCAGTTCGATACGTCTTCAATCGCATATTCACGCGCTTGTTTTAAAGAAATATCTCTTAAGTGCACCCAAGCCTATTTCGCGCCGCGGCCCATGAATGCATGAATGATATAATGATAAATCTCCCATGACATGTATAAAATCCATTGAGCATTTTCCATCTTTACGCTTAATAAAAGAAACAAGCCAGCACCATCATATATTTTGCTATCCCCTTATGTTCTGATACTCTTGACACTTGAGACGGTTCATAAAAGCATGCCTTTCTTGTACAATTTCTCTGCGCATAGGAGCTCCCTTCTTGTAACTGCAAAAGACATTGTTTTAGTTAATTCACCGCGAAACAGATTTGGAATGAAAAAAATTCCAGTATTCAGGGCTCTAATTCAAGTTGAATAACAATAGATTATCATTATAAATCAAAATATTATCCAATGCATAATGCTTAACGCTCCCCCCATTGATATTTTCAGAATTTTCACAGCATCTTCTTACAGATTATTTCATTCCATAACACAGTTTGCTCTTAATATCGCGACTTTACCTGCGCTACTAGTATAAAAACAGAGAAACAATCATTTTATAATCAAGGTACAATTTTTGTTTACGATCTTTCTCTCGTTTTCAACCTTTTAAATGCGGCTCTTCTCTTTCATAATCATCACATTTCAAATCTATTCCATGTTGAATAAATTAAAATCACTTGCTTGCACATCACAAACAACGCCCTGATGTGTTGATAAAATACGCTGAAAGAAAAAGTCCTCTTATGAACCTTAGCAAATGCCAAGAACTATAATAAACATTGGAAGCAAGCGTACGATGATCGTGACTTGCTCTTTCATAAGTATAAAGATGATAGCATTTTATAGATTTTTATATTATTCAAAGTTTATATTATTTCACGAGAGCTTTACTGTTATACTATTCACATTTACCGTTATACCATTTACGAGTGTCATCGTAAAATGTCTTTCGTATGCGTTGAGAGATATTTCTCTAAAACAAGTACATAAATATGCAATACAAATATACTAATATACAACATAAGTATATTTCGTTTGGAGCGTTCTTTACTTTTGTGCAAAACATGCCCCATTAGAGCAGCATTAACCAATCTTGCTATGAGATAAACGATCAGAAAACATTTTTGTCTTCCGCCGCTCACCTTAAAGGACTAAGATCTTAACTCAATCAGCTCTGTACGCAGTCCGAATTTTTGTCAAACGATCTTCTCCTGACTTTCCCCTCATCTGATTCACTTAAACGAAAGGCTCAACAAATAAACCTACGAATATTCATCGTACACTAAAAAATACTTAAACGTTCCAAGAAAACTTATATGTCTTATATTACCGTTATAAATGACAGTGCTTTATAGCATAACAGGATAAAAAAGTTTCCAGCAACACAAAACTTACAAAATCAATCAATAGTCCTTTTAAAGCTTTCTTTTTTAGGATTCACAATACTCCAACTCCTTAAGCTTTTATAAAAAAAGGAACGATTTTAAGCTTGCCGAATATATTGTATCAGCAATATATTACAGATTGTAACATATTGTTATTCATAAAATCACCTCAAAAAGAACAGAAAGAGGTTTTTATGGCTGATCTCGTAAAAGCCGCTATGCTTTATTCAACCTTGATTATCACCATCAATGCTTTTGTTGTTATTTTAGTTCTCGTAATAGAAATATACTAAGCATACTCTCTTGGCTTATTGTAATCTGCGCAAATAAGCATCTTAATTTCACATAAGATCAAAGAAAAATTTTAATTCTACAGATAAACCACACACTCAATTTCAAACATCGCTTGCAACTATTTGAGGTGTAAACTCTGCTTTTTGTATGCATTTTTAACCATCATTGTCCATCTTTTCACGCTATCTTGAATCTCAACTTCATTCCCAGCTTAAAAAACGAAATTTTCTACCAGATCCAATCTGTAAATAATTTGTCTCCTTATTGAGTAAGTTCCTTTTGCTTCCCCCTTCAGGGCATCTCACAATCCTAAAGGATAATATTTCATGAAGCTTATGATAAATCCATTGAACACCATCTTTACCCTTATGAGAGAATAAACCAGCAGCATCACACACTTTTCCAGCCCCAAATGTTGCAATAACCTTTAGCACTTGAGATCGTTTATAAGAGGCATTTTTACTTCTTTCTCCAACAGTTTTTATCTACACGGCGCTCCCCGCTTGTACCATGCAAGAAGATGGTTTTAATTAATTCAACCGAAAACAGATTTGGAATAAGAGAAGCTTACTATATTCGAGATCCTTATTCAGCATAAAATAATTAAATCATTTTTATAAATCAAAGTGTTATTTAGAAAAATATTCATCACACACTCGAGAACAAAAAACATCTCATACGTAAATTTTATATGAGCTCCACCGCTCAACATGATAATATCACGACACAATTAAGATAAAAAAATAACAAGGAAAACCCTTGTAAACTCAGAAAAGAGAGAGGAGAAAAATGAAAAGATGTGGAGAGCACTCAATTCCTCACACATCCGGCAAAACCGTCCTAGCAAAACTGTCTCACAACTTAACTAATGTTATAATATTCTCAAATCAAAAGAAATTTTTTAAAAATAGTTTGAGAAAAACATTTGAGTATGAAACGATAATAATTCTATTCAGAATGTTTTTCTCTTTATTAAAACAGAGAAAGTAATTTCCAAACAAATGTTTCCTCCTAATTTTTCCGAAATTAGCTGCAACACTTAAAGACGATCTTAGTGTAATGAAACATTTTTTTGTGATAAACGCAAAAAAAACACCCCAAAGATAGATTTAATCTCAATATTTTAAACACATGTAACCAAAACATTAAAAAATTAGTAGTAACACATAACAACTCATTGGGAGGCAATACTATCTACAATTGAAAGCACTTTTGGGCTTAACAATGACAGTATAGCATCCGTTTACACAAAGAGTACTGATCGTAAACGACTAATTCTTGAAGCCATAAAAGGACTCTCTAAAAGTTAGAGAGAGCCTAAAAACGTAATAGAATCAATAGCTAAACAATTCCTTATTTATTGAATTGTATGTTTTTAATTAATGCCAAACATCAGTTCCATATATGCTTGTCTGGCATGTTGGCAATTTTTAGATTTCTCCATAGAAGATTGATCCAGCTTTTCACATTTTTTTGCCCACTCTTCGAGTAATGTTTTATCTTTCTTAAATTCCGCTACGCTGTAGTTTTTTTCGCAACCAGCAACAACAAGTCCAGTACAAACCAGTAATGCTGTAATAATGACTTTATTCATGATTTAATTCCCTTCCTTTTTCTCTTCAGTTTTTTTCTCGTCATCATGTACAAAGCTTGAACCAGGCCAATCTCGGGCATGAACTTCACGATACGCTTTATCTGCGTTTTTACAATTTTGAGAATCTAAATCCTCTGATATCATGCATTTCATTGCCCATTGCTCGAGTAATTTGGGATCTTTCTTAAACTCTGCTACGCTATAAGTTTTTTCACAACCAGAAACGACAAGTCCCACGCAAAGCAGTAGCGCTGTTATAATGATCTTGTTCATGATTTAACCCCTCTCTTTGTTTTATATTTTATTAACAATATCTTTGGGTTCACATCCCCTCCTATATTGTGACCTTGCGTCTAATTTTCCTTTGCAAATACGTACACTTCCAACGCAAACATGTTAAATCATAAGAGCCTCTTTCATTTATCAGACTTGCATTTGTAACATTATCTGCACGGCAGCTCTTTGTATTTGAAGTGTTAAAACTTCAGTAAAAATTCTGATATCTTGACATTCTCAAAAAGCTTTTTAATCATTTCTTTTCCTTCAAGAACCTCTTAGTAACGAGAAACAGTACGAATATCTTACCCAAAATTCGTTATGCCTATACCCATTGCAAATTCTCTGCAAACGAAAGAATACAGCTTTTAGTCAACTAATTGCACTCTTATCATTTCTAAACCACCGGAAAAGAAAGAAAGCTTTAAGTCCCCCTGCACTTTTTAAAAGCCAATAGAAATGCTAAACAAGCAATCTTATACATTCCAATTGAAGAAAAAAACCTATTGTCTTGCATATCATTACGACTGGCATTAACTATTTAAGACTATAAAATCATATAAATGTAAGAAATATTGTCTATAGTATACTCAATTACTTCTTTTGTTTATTAGGAAAAATTATAGCGCGTCAATATCAGTAAATTTTACTTATTTTTATCCCCCCTTTATAAACATGAATATAATTTAATAAAATGGATTGCTGCATAACAGAAAAAAATAATCAACGCTACTCTTAATTACATTATTTACCTATGTATTAAGTAAAATAAACAAAAATAACCTGATGTTTAAAATCATTATCAAGATAATTTTTATGGAAGAATAAACTTATCTATTCATCTAGAGATATAAAATGACAAATAGTATGATGATTATCACATTTATAGGGAAAAGTTTGAAATGGAGAATTTTTCGCAAACTCATAGCTCTTTCATGAGATGATACAGAACCTTATGAAAAACAACTTAAATGAAACAACTATCGTGAAAAAAGAAGAGCGCTTTTATTATTAACTTCGTATAAAAACAATCGATATCATCTCTAGAAAAAGCACTCAAACCAACGAAATTATCGTATCATTTTTTACACTTTTCCGTATTTTTGTGAAAGCAATTCGCGGACCTCATCAGCTATTTTAGTTCCACGACTTGCACAACTGACCTTAATCAACCGATGCAAACTTTCTGGTACATCAATCGTGAGGCGCTTCATACCTCCACTCATGCTCCCTTTGTGGCTTCCTACCCATGCATCCGCTGTTAAAGGAATTGATTTATTCGTTGGTTTTGTGCCGATTTTAATTTTTTTATTCATCGCGCTAACTCCTTGATTTCCGCTGCAACCGCTTCAATCTCTGCTGCTGCTGGTCCTTGCTTATCAACTTCATAAACCGCCTTCCCCTGTGCTGCTGCTTCTGCAAAAATCACACGCTGCGCAACGCTAGAAGAAAGAACATGCACGGGGTATATGCCAAGAGCTTCGTTTACATCACGCCCTATCGCTGTATTGACGATTTTACGATTAATGACAAAAGCAGATTTAAGATTTTCTTTATAAACACGTGCTTCGTCAATCAGCTTTACAATTCCATCCGCTGCCCAAATATCATAGGGACTAGGCAAAACAGGTATAAGCACCAAATCCGAAGCCATAAGAGCACTACGAGCAAGATCAGTTACACGCGGAGGGCCATCGATAATAATATGATCATAACCATGACCAATCTGTGTAATCTCTTTGTGAACCGTTGCGCGCGGTAAACCAATAACCGAAAACAAAGGTGCATCTTCACGCACAGCAGCCCAATCCAATGCGCTTCCCTGTGGATCAACATCAATAAGCAATACCCGTGCACCGGTCCGAGCAAAACTGGCCGCAAGATTAACACTCAATGTCGTTTTTCCGACACCTCCCTTTTGATTCAAAAATCCAATGATCATTTATTACGCCTTTCAGCATTATCGTTTTTACGATTATACAGAAAGTAATAAAAGAAACAAGCATCCAATACGTGCAAAATAACCATTTCTCCCATTTTCAGGATAAATAACAATAGCCCGCAATTTATTATAATATTCTTTTAACATGAGCAAAACATTATGAAGATGATATTCTTGAAAATAACAAAAATAAATCTAAACAAAAGACACGCTCTTCTTCTCCCGCCCTAAAACGAAGATTCTTAAATCCATGTCGATCTGTGAACAATGCTATGTAAATGATCCAGTTTCTTATCTCGCGCCTGCCATTTGGGCTTCTCCCTTCATGCAATCCACTTAATGCAACTCTACAAATAAGCTCCACTCTGAATATACAACAAACTATAAGAAGCATTCATTGTTTTGCACGTTGAATGAGAGAGCCGAAATCAGGAAGATTCTCTCATTTCATGCCTCTTATATTAAATTAATCAAAATCATATCTCTTGTACGTACAAGCAGGGCTGGCTTGTGGGTAAAAACTGTACAAGAAAGGATTTAAAATGCTTCTTATGCAGAATCTCAAGTACCAAGAACTATTACAATATTGGGGGTTGGCAAATATAATAATGGTGCCGACTTCCTTCTTCATAAGTGTAAAAAGGGTGGTGGTCCATGAATTTTATACTCTTTAACGCTCGACAGAGTAAAATGGGCTTAAGAAAAGTAAGGATACCTCTAGCAAGCGTGTAAACAAACAACACAATGAAATATCTATGCTGAGTAAACACTATAGATTATCCATAAAGACCAAACATCCGTCTTTTATAAGATCGCATAACGAACATGTTGCGGAATGAGATATTTTGCATCTTACAGCTCATTTTTCCCAAATAGATCTTCTCGACAAAAAGAATATTTTTGTTAAGATGCCACTGAAAAACTTACCTTCATTATGTTCTTTCTATATACTAGACCAGAGGGTATCGTGAAGATCGTGCAATTGGGAATAAACAAAAATGAATTTACAACAAATTGAACCTGATATTTTTATCAGCGCCCAAATTAGCATAGAAAATATCAAAACATTGGCACAAGCTGGTTTTAAAACAATTATCTGTAACCGCCCCGATCACGAAGAGCTCCATCAACCTGACTTTTCTAGCATTAAAACGGTCGCAAATGAATATGGCATAAAAGCCTATCACATTCCCATTTCTCCTCCAACTATAGAAAAGTCAGCTGTTGAAGCCATGCAAACAATTTTAAAAACAGCCTCTCTGCCTCTTCTTGCCTATTGTCATCACGGATCACGCTCGCTGCATCTTTATCGTTTAGCGCGTCTTTAAACAGAGGGCTCGCACACTTCCTCCGCACCTTAAAAGACGAAAATTCTTAAATACACATCGATTTGTAAAAAACAATCTGTCAATAATCTTTGTCTTGCGCCTCCCTTGGCTTGCCACTTCATAAAACTCTACAAGCAAGCTTTGCTCCTCAATATACAACGAGCATACACACCCGAAGCCATAAAAATGCGTGAAAATTCATATGATGATCAAGAAAATTTATTTTTACCCCACCTTTTATCACTGCTCCACTTTCTTTTTCTCTTCCTTTACCAATACGAGCTCATTCGTACGCCACAAACACCTAAAACGACAGTAAAACCACTAAGAAAACCCCATATTCCGAATAAAAGGCATGCAGAGTATTTTATAAAAAAAGCCGTAAGCCATAATCTATGGTTAACTACAACATATTGATTTATAACAATTAATTGTTTTGCACGTTGAGTGAGAAATCCTAATACCGTAAGATTCTCTCAAGTCTATTTATAGTGAAGCAATCAAAAGCGTGTTTCTTGCATGTCACAAGCAGGAAGTATTCGTGTGAAATAAAACGAGTTAAGAACAAACTCTCATAAACGCTCTCAAATAGCCAAGACTGTACAACACTGAAGGCTTGTCAATATAACTGGTGGTGTCATAACTGGTGGTGTCGGATTGCTCTTTTATTAGGCATAAAGATGATAGCGCTCAACGAAACTTGCATGATACCATTCATGAGAGCCATCATGAAAATAAATATGAGAAGCGTTGAGAGATATTTCTTTAAAAGAAGTGCATAAATTAGCAAAACAAGGATATTCCAGCATTTTATTTTACCTGTGGGATCTGATATCCTATTCAAAGAACAACAAAAGCCTGAAACTGTTATTTTCATGATTTAAGAGATATTGCTCTGGACGCTTTTGAAAGTAGCAAAGCCGAATTTAAAAAAGACAGTCATCTGGACTGATTTTTCCCTTGATAACTTCATATTTTCCCCAATAAGGCTGCAGATTGATTTCAGAGAATACGCAAATGGATAATGCAATAGGGCTCTCCTCATCTAGCATACAAAAGCTGTAACAGTAGAGAGAGCATTAAAGCGCCTTAATCTTTATCTCAAACATACTGCTCGCATTGAGGAACACTAAAGAAAAAGTTTTATGAGAAAAACAACACCATAAAGTCATGAATAGGTCGAACATAGATTGGAAAGATGTTCTAACTTTTATCCAATACTTCTATCAAAAAACAACAAAACATTATTGGCTTTGTGTTTTTATATCCTTACAAGACTATATTTCCTTTGCATTATAGGCGTTACATTTGTGAAGGACAAAGGAGATATATGGATAGTTCTTAGCTTGAGAATCTAAAAGATTGAAGTGTTACGACAAAAAAATTGTGCCTTTATCCATCAAAAGCATTAGAAATTTTGAAACAAATACACCTGCTTTCTCGCAATGATTTCTTTTTATCTGCAATCAATCGCAGTCTCCTTAATATGCATTCCCCATCACAATATACAAGAAAAAGGAGACTTAAAGCATCTTCCAGCAGCTTCATTCTCTTTTACGTGATTGGTTAGCACGAAAACTGCTGCTAACCACTGATCTTCTTCACGAGACTTGACAAACAAACCTTTTTTAAAAATATTCATCACATAATACAAAATATCACATGCGTAAGGTTACACAAACCAACTCTCATCATAAACGATGATAAGGCATAAATGATATAATAAAACAAATTAGAAAGAAGAAACAATAAACTTTTAAAATAAAAAAAGTCATCAATTAAATTTTATCAAACTATAAGCTTAAAATCGCAAGAAATTTTAAAAACAGCCTTTCTCCCTCTTCACGTCTATTATTGCTAAATAGTCTGGGTGCTTATTCTTTACTGCATCTTTTATGATGAGTTTTAACGGATCAGAAAGAAACAAGCAGTAAAGTTTTGAATGACAACAAAAACCATAAAGTTAACTTTGAAAAAAATGATGCCAAAATCAGATCTTCAGATATTCGATTCTCCCTCTCAACAACGGAAAAAACATATATTCCACGATGTTTTGGAATATATCTTTGTGATTATAATCACTTTAAGTGCTATTTTTACGGCTCTTCTCTCTTTTTCAGATCAGTTTAGGACATATTTTTAAAAGTAAGCAGCCTATCCAACTTTGATAATGGTTGTACTGTCTTTAAAATTTCTTTTGCTTTCTTTTCATCACGATGCATTTGCGCAATCAAAGGTTCAAGTCCATCAAATTTTTCTTGTCCTCGCAAAAACTGGAAAAAAGAAACGGTACAGCTTTCCCCATAAAGGTCGTCGTTAAAGTCAAACAAATAGGTTTCCAAAAGGGGCGCCCCATCCTTAACAACCGTTGGACGACAACCAAAGCTTGCAACACCATCATACAAAACACCGTTCGCACGACGCAAACGTACCGCATAAACACCATGAGCCAAACGAACTTGGGGAGGCAACATTTGATTAGCGGTAGGAAATCCCAAAAGACGTCCAAGTTTTTCACCTTGAATAATATTGGAGCGTATCCGATAGTGATACCCTAACAAATGGGCTGCTTTGTCCACTTCCCCTTGTGAGAGAAGTTGCCGAATAAAACTCGAGGAAATGATCAAAGATTGTGACTCTTGAGGACGAGCAACACAAGGAACTTGCACAACCTCAAACCCATATTTCTCTCCTCTTTGGCAAAGAAGATGTACATTTCCACTTTTCTGATGACCAAATTGAAAATTTTCGCCTGTCACCACAACTGAAACATCAAAAA
The DNA here is from genome assembly GCF_042196865.1 of Bartonella sp. AC130YNZD. Classification (NCBI taxonomy): domain Bacteria; kingdom Pseudomonadati; phylum Pseudomonadota; class Alphaproteobacteria; order Hyphomicrobiales; family Bartonellaceae; genus Bartonella; species Bartonella sp. AC130YNZD. The sequence goes on along the minus strand of NZ_JBHIQZ010000009.1, from coordinate 48,285 downwards.
CTTCCTTTAAAAACGACTTAATAAATTCGTCCGCTGAAAGAGCGGCAAACTGTGCATCAAAGGGCTGTTCAATCACGCCGTCAAAACCAAGGGTTTTAAAAATTTCAGCTTTTTCAGCTGCCTCTGTCAAACGATAGACAGGAGCTGAATGTTGAAAAAAACTTCTTGGATGGGGTTCAAAAGTTAAAACAACAGCTGGTTTCTTTTTTATACGCGCGAAATCAAGTGCTTTTTGCAACACCACCTGATGCCCACAATGAACACCATCAAAATTTCCAAGTGCCAACACTGCTCCCCGCCAAGCCGAGGGAAACATATGAATTCCCTGAAGACGCAAAAAATTAGTCATTACTGAAGTGCCCACATGATTTCTTGTGGTTTATAACCATGATGTTCAAGAAAAGAATGCAAAGCTTGCTTATCAACCACACCCTTTTGCGTATAATCATAATGATGAATCCCCCCCATAATATAAAGGGCATCAAGACCAAAGTGAGCCGCCCCCTTAATATCCGTTAAAAGACCATCACCAATAGCTAAAACTTGACTTTTTTCTACTGTTCCCCGTATTTTTTGAAGTTCTTCAAAGGCACATTCATAAATAGGCGCGTGAGGTTTTCCAGCAATGCGCACTTCCCCCCCTAATTGTTGATAAAGACGAGCCAATGCACCAGCGCACCAAAATTCTTTATTTCCATAATGGACAATCACATCTGGGTTCGCACAAATAAAAGGTAAATTCCGCGACCGCATGCGACAAAACATCTCCTCATAAGCAGAGGGTTCTTCGTCAAAATCTTCAAGAAAACCGCTACAGACGACAACAGAAGCCTCCCATTCTTCAACAAATTCACACTCTAACCCTTCAAACAGCACCAAATCACGTTGTGAACCAATGAAAAAAACTTTACGTGGAGCAGTCTGAATGAGATCGCGTGTTACATCCCCTGAAGTGATAATGGCATCATAATAGTTGCTATGAACATTCATGCTTTGTAATTGAGCAGCAACATCTTCCCGTAGCCGAGGAGAATTGGTTAATAAAATGACAGTTTTTCCCATTTGTCGGATTTTATACAACGCCTTCAACGCTGGTTCAAATGCATGTACACCGTTATGCACAACACCCCACACATCACAAAAAACAGCATCATAATGCGCTATAATAGTCTCAATATGGGTAAGTTCATTCATGGAGCACCTATCTCTTTTGTCATTTAAAGCTGTCTTTTACTTCAAAACTACTTACCGAAAGATAATACTTGTGTCATCTGCTTTCTCAAACCATATCCCAATTTTTTATCGTCTATAGAGATCATAAGAAATGATAAAATAACTAAGTTATCATTAAGTTGTGCAAAATTCTAAAATGCTTGATAGCAAAAGCTTATCATTCCCCAATGTTCATTTTTCTCATAAAAATTTTAATTCTAACAACAACGACGTTGATAGAGTTTTTTATCTAAAATACTCAAATTCTTCACTGAGAAAATAAACGTATCCCCCTCTTAAAAACATGCATCATGAGAAAGACCAATATATTTTCTCATTTCAAATTTGTTTATATTGAATCAATAAAAACCTATTCGCTTACACATTATAAGCAGAGAGCGTACAGATAAAAACACGTGAAGAAAGAAAAAATAGCTCTTATGCTCCCTTTCAAGGCAAAAACTGTCGTAATATTTTGAACTGGCAGAGAGTATGTGCCGTCCGAGCATCTTTTTTTCAGTAAAGATAGCAATATAGCTTTTATCCCATTCATAGAGGCTTTTACGCTACATACTTTACGAAGCACCATTGTAAAATAGGCGCTAACATTGAGAAATATCTTCTAAAACAAACATGTGAATATACAACAATAAGATCTATAATGTTTTGAGTTTATTTTGCATGAGGGCTCTTTACTCATAAAAGCTTTCCCCTATCATCATGATATCTCAGACGCATCAAAACAAGTCATTTTGGTTATTGGTTAAGGACAGCACCGTAAGCGGTGACTTGAGCTTAAAAACCAAGTTTTACCTTCGTAAAATGCATATCTGATGTCATGAGTTGAGTAAGCAAACCTTAAAACTTTGAAAGGCAAACAACCTCCTATTTAAAAAAATCTATCCGTCTCAAGAAAAACTATTTTTATTGCCAATCTCCTAAAATTACTTTATGAATCGAAAAATGTTTTGATCGCATACGCAACGATCAAAAGGGGTCTTGAAAACCCGAAACCCTAGCGTAAAAATAAACCCACTATGTGGGTATCCCGGAATTCCGGGAGATTTTGCTATGTCCAGGTGCTCCAAGCACTAAAAGCAAAATGCTGACTAGGGTTCAGTGTTTTCAAGCTCCCGGAATACCAATGCGAGGGCGCTCGCACCTGGAGGGGGAAAATGCAAGCTCAAAATCTTAATATTGATCTTTTTGTAGGCAAAAAAATTCGCTTTAGGCGAAAAGTGCTAAAAATGTCTCAAAAAACATTAGGGCATCATTTAGGTGTCACTTTTCAACAAATCCAAAAGTATGAAAAAGGCTTAAATCGCGTGAGCGCAGGACGTTTAAAGGAAATTTCCGATATTTTGAATGTTCTACTTGCCTTTTTTTACACTGATATCATCAAAAAAGACAACACTTCGTTCCCCATTCTTCTCTTAATTTTGCATCTTTTTTAAAATCTTCTACGCTATAGGTTTTTTCACACCCCAAGACGAATAATAGAGTCATGCATAATAAATAATTTTTTTCATTTTACTCCTCTTTAAATACCTTATCTGTTAATATCATCCCCCCAAATGAGGGTTGAATTTTCACACTGTATGAGAATACAGCCTCACTATCACTTGCTTGCTTTCAAAGTGAATACTCTGAGTAAAATAACGCAAGAAGAGCTCACAATAGCCATCGTATGAGTTTGTCATAAAATACAATGAGAAGGGAAAGAGCCCAAACTGAATACAAATGATGAAATCAGAAGACGCATTAATGCTTTTGTCCAACTGATTTCAAATAGTTACATTGCAATAGGCATCGCCCCTAGCCCTATAGAAAACCTATGAGCATTATAATACTTAATCTCACGATCATTAAACCACAAAGCTATAACAAAAAAGTATGAGCTCTTTTTACCTATTTATATGTTGATTATTGTTCCCCATCGAATGCTTAAATAGAAGCGTTTTATGATATATAGAAAACAATCAGCAATGCAAATCATTTTTACGAAGATTTCTTCGTGTAGAGTCTATTTGAAATCCATCCATCATTTGGAAGTCTGAATTTAAAAGCAGATAATTATGAAAGCTTTTCAAGGAACGCAACAGATTGATCACTTTTAAAGAAGTAAAAAACGTGATCCAATCCTGAAGACAAAATTCTGATGAAAAAACTTTTGCTATGAATTCTTTTAAGGCATTGTGAAAGATTCTATCCGTTATATCAAACGTTACACCATTTTTGGGTCTGTTCATTTTTTACTTTTATCAACACCGCTCTAGAAATCCGTTTCTTGAGCGTTTTTTATCGCCTCACTTTCTCCTTCAAACACAAATACTCAAAAATGCTTTGCCACCAACAATGACATTTTCCTGCTTTTATAAAACACATAAGTAAAAATAGAGAAGCGATTTTGAAAGCAACCCTACCTTGAAAAGGGAAGTACCATCCATTTACTTCCTAAACGAAAATAATCTCACCGTTTATTCAAATTTGCTCTACGATTTGGTACAATTTTATTGATAAAGTTTTCTCTATAAAAATTTAAGTAAATATGTTCGTTAAAACCAATCATGGACTAGCAAAGGGGTTATAGGATCCATTATCTCGCCGCCATTTTAAAGGTTCAGTGAAATCACTCGACCAAAGACCAATCTTGTTACCACGTGCTTTTTCTTCCGCATGATGATACTGGGCTGGAATAGGATTTTTCCCCTCTTTTGAGAGTACCAACATACCTTCTTTAAGACCTGCCTCAGCTAAATCAACCCCTTGAACAAAACATTGCGCATAATAAACACCATTGTGCATCAAAGCCTGTTTACAGGATAAATCCTGTCCAAGTGTTTTGGTGACAAGCCAAGCCGTTGTAACCGCACCACAGGGCCATTCTTGATCATTTAATCTTGCTTTTTGACGGGGTGCACATGTGTCCACACCATAAAGATGAATATCACGGGAGATATGTGAGCGCCAAGATTGTGCAGCAGGCGTCAGTAATTTAAATGTAACCCCACTTGTAACAGAAGCCTTACCATGAAAAACAACAGCATTATTTGCAACATCATTTAATGAAACACTCTTCTGCAAATCGAGAGCTGGTTCATTTTTTTCTAATTGCTGTTTGGTGATAGATCTACCCAACTTTTTTTCTTCTCGATAAAGATCGACAATATCTTGGATATCTTGCGTCTCAAATGTTTTAAGAATGCTGAAATCCATTTTATCTTTATATTGGCTTAATCCCCACACTGTGGCCCCTATAATATAAATAATAACAATCAATTTAAATAGCATCTCTTAACACGCTCGCTCAAAAAATTCGTTTTTTTCCTATCATATCAGATTATTGATCAGCAATCCCCTTGTTTTTAAAGAAAAAATCCAAATATAAATGTTGCAGATTAACTACATTTTGTAAAGAATGATATTCTTTCTTTCATTATTTTAATATTGTTATTTTTACCAATATACACAACTTAAAATTGCCATTTTCATGTAACACAATCTCAACTTGAAAAGACTTCTGTCTCTTTACGAAGAAGAGCTTGAGAGTGAACAGATCCACGATCAAGGCTTTTAAAACAAACAAACAAGAAGAATTAAACTGTCATCAAATGACAGCACTCTTCAGTTTGTTAGAGGCAATGGAATGTCGACATATAAACAAATATTATTTGTTAAAGAGAGGTAAAATGACAGATAATAGATTCCAAAACATCATTTTTATCGTGACCATGCTGCTTTTTACGGCAGTTTTTGTATCTGATTTTTCTTATGCTGCTACTACTACTGGTGGTGGAGGTGGTCTGGGAAATCTTGATGGTGTTTTAGGCAACATTGTCACAATGATGACGGGTCCAACGGCAAAGCTTATTGCTATTATATGTGTTGCTGCTGTGGGGATTGGCTGGATGTACGGCTTTATTGATTTACGCAAAGCAGCTTACTGTGTTCTGGGGATTGCTATTGTTTTTGGTGCCCCTGCTCTTGTCGGTAAATTAGCGGGCACAGCATAAATGAACGAAGATACTCTTTTCCTTGCCTGTACGCGCCCGGCCATGTTTGCTGGTGTTACAATGGAAGCGATGGCGCTCAATGTCATGGCGACATCCATTCTTTTCATTTTGACCAGTGATTTTACCATGTTTGGTCTTGGGATTGGGATACACTTTATTTTGCGAGAAGTGACAAAGTACGATCACAACCAATTTCGCGTATTATTTGCATGGCTCAATACCCGAGGAAAACAAAAAAACCTCAACCGATGGGGAGGAGGTTCAACCTCCCCTTTACGCCTTATCCGCACTTATAAGGAACTAAGCTGAAGGAACGAAATTGGTGAAACAGATGTCAATAATGAAACGGGAAACTTTGCCTGAAGAATATATTCCCTATATACGCTACATCAACCAACATGTCATTGCTTTAAATTCACGCTGTTTAATGGTTGTGATGGCTGTTGAGGGTATAAATTTCGACACCGCGGATATTGATCAATTAAATTCTTTACACAACCAATTAAACACCCTTTTAAAAAATATCGCAGACGAACGGCTTGCTTTATATTCTCACATCATCCGCCGCCGTGAAACGATATACCCAGAAGGTCATTTTCTTTCATCTTTTGCAACAACATTAGATGAAAAATATAAAAAGAAAATGGTTTCGCAAGAACTGTATAGAAATGATTTATTTATTTCACTGGTTTGGAATCCGGTCGCGGATAAAACAGAAAAGCTGGTTTCATTTTTTCAGCGCTTGAGCAAAGCCAAGAAAACACAATCTGAACCCGATGAGGAAGCTATTCGTAAACTCGAAGAGTTAAGTCAAGATCTTATGCAAGGTTTGGAAGAGTATGAAGTCCGTCTACTATCAATCTATGAACATGAAGGACTTTTATTTGCCGAACAAAGTGAATTTCTCCACCAGCTAGTGGGGGGAAGACGTGAGCGTATTCCTCTCACATTTGGAACTATTGCTTCAACAATTTACTCGGATCGTGTTATTTTTGGGAAAGAAATTATCGAAATTCGCCATGAAAGCAATGAACGCTTTGTGGGCATGTTTGGATGGAAAGAGTATCCTTCTAAAACACGCCCAGGTATGACTGATGGTCTGCTTACGGTGCCATTTGAATTCATCTTAACACAATCCTTTGTCTTTAAAAGTAAAGCAGCCGCCAGTGCGATTATGAGCCGCAAACAAAATCAAATGATCAATGCAGCTGACCGTGCTAGCTCACAAATCGATGCACTGGATGAAGCGCTAGATGATTTAGAATCAAACCGTTTTGTTTTGGGAGAACACCACATTTCTTTAGCTGTTTTTGCTGATCATCCCAAAATATTGTCTGAAAACTTATCGAAAGCACGTTCCCATTTAACCAATGGGGGAGCAGTGATTGCCAGAGAAGATTTAGGATTGGAAGCAGCATGGTGGGCACAGCTTCCTGGAAACTTTAGCTATCGTGCGCGTTCAGGCGCCATTACCAGCAGAAACTTTGCCGCTTTATCGCCCTTCCATTCTTTCCCCGTTGGCAAACTGAACGATAATGTTTGGGGAGCTGCTGTCGCATTGCTAAAAACACAGGCTGGTTCACCTTACTATTTTAATTTTCATTATGGCGATCTTGGAAACACATTTGTTTGTGGTCCATCAGGATCTGGTAAAACAGTGATTGTTAATTTTCTTCTTGCACAATTACAAAAACACAATCCAACTATGGTTTTTTTTGATAAAGATCAAGGAGCAGAGATTTTTGTACGGGCTGGAGGAGGAAAATACAAACCTTTAAAAAATGGGCAGCCTACGGGTATTGCTCCCTTAAAGGGCATGAAATACACCGAAAAAAATAAAATCTTTCTTCGTAATTGGATCTTAAAGCTGGTGGCCGCTGAAGGGCAAATCGTAACGGAAGAAGAGCGACAAGATATCGCCAAAGCCATCGATTCCTTAGAAAACTTACCCCCAACCCAGCGCTCTCTTGGTGCCCTTCAACTGTTTTTTGACAACACATCCAAAGAAGGGATTGCCATACGGCTGCAACGCTGGATTAGAGGCAATGATTTAGGATGGGTTTTTGATAATGATCAAGATGATCTCAATTTAAATGCGCAGTTCATTGGCTATGACATGACCGATTTCTTAGATAATGAAGAAATTCGGCGCCCCTTAATGATGTATCTCTTTCACCGCATTCTTGATTTGATTGATGGGCGGCGCATCATTATCGTCGTTGATGAATTCTGGAAAGCTTTAGAAGATGATTCATTTAAAGCTTTTGCGCAAGATCGGCTAAAAACAATTCGTAAACAAAATGGCATGATGCTCTTTGCAACACAAAGCCCTAAAGATGCTTTGAACTCAACAATCGCGCACACAATCATTGAGCAATGCCCCACCCAAATATTTTTTCCAAATCAAAAAGCAAATTACAATGATTATGTCGAAGCTTTCAAACTTACTGAGCGTGAATTTGAACTGATACAGTCAGAGTTAAGCAGAGAATCCCGTCGTTTTCTCATCAAACAAGGACAAAGTTCCGTCGTTGCAGAACTTAACTTACGTGGAATGAATAATGAGATCGCCGTTTTAAGCGGCACAACAAAAAACATTGAACTCATGAATGAAATTATCAACGAATATGGAGCTGCCCCTGAAAAATGGCTGCCCATATTTTATCAAAGGAGAAAAAATCAATGAAAAAATATGGCTTAGTTACACTGTTATCTTTTTCTTTTATTTCTCATGCAATAGCGCAAACAACACCCGATGTAGATGAATATTATAAACAAGCACTCGAGAACACACAAAAATTAAATACTGCAAAATCTGAAACAGCTGAAAGCATTTATAAAACAGCAACTGAAACTGCAAAAAAAATCAAAGACATAAGTCAACAACTTGAAAATATTAAATCAAAACCAGACACAAAACCAGAAGAATTGCAAGCCCTTCGACAAGATCTTCAAGTAAAGCTTTCTCTTCTTCAAGCAGGTCTTCAAGTGAATTCTTTAAAACTTCAGTCTCTTGATATGATTCAAGCAAGAGATACGAAAACAAAAGATGAGCTACGTGAAGAAAAGGAACAACAAAAGCATAAATATCTTGAGGCACAATTAAAAGAAAAAGAAAAGAAATTAAAAGAAAAACTTGAAAGTACGAGTACAAATGTCAGACTTTAGTTTTTCTCCCTTTGAAAGCGTTTCTGGGTATATTTTAAAACCCCTCGATAATGTGATGGACACAACGGTGAGTGGGCTGTCTTCTGCTATTTCAGCGCCCTTAAATCTCGCCGCAATCATTTTTATCTTTCTTTATGGCTATAATGTTATGACAGGTCGCGTTGCGCTTTCCATGCATAGTCTTCTCAATAATGTTGTTAAAATCGTTGTTGTTACAACAATGGCAACGAATGCGGATACATTTAATACTTATGTCAAGGATATTTTCTTCAATGATTTATCCAATGCTATTGGGAATGCGCTTAACAGTAATCCTGCAAGCTCCAATGTTTTTGATTATATTTTGTTAAAGGCAAGTTCGCGTTATCAAGAAGTCTTATACAATGCTTGGTTTTTTGAAAAGATCATTGTGGGTCTTCTTGGTTCTATCATGCTTCTCGCGGTTATTCTTTTTTGTATAGGTGGTTTTATTGTGCAAATGTTTGCACAAGTTGCACTGGTCATGATTATAGGTCTTGGTCCTCTATTTATTAGTTTGTATTTGTTCAATGCAACGCGAAAATACTCTGATGCATGGATTACAACTTTGATCAATTTTACCATTTTACAAGTTCTCGTAATCATGCTTGGAACCATTATATGTCAAGTTATCCTACAGGTTCTCAAAGTTTCATATGAATCAATTTACGTTCTTTTTCCCCCTGTCATCGTCATTTCGATCATAGGAGTTATTATCTTCCGTGCGCTTCCTGGTATTGCAACAGCGCTGGCCTCTGGCGGACCATACTTTAACGCTGGTGTCTCTTCAGGAGGACAGATTTTTACAATGCTTTCCAATGGTGCAAGAGCGAGTGGCAATGCAGTAAAAAATGCCACTTCACAAATCTCAGGAGCTGCCGGTAACGCTGTTAGAAGTGCGGCAGGGGCGGCAGCAAAAGCAGGTAAATCTGGAGGCGGTCGTGGTCGATTTTAAGATAAAGCACCTCTTTAAAAGAATAAGCATTTTTGTTTTTGCCTTGTGTGCGCCCTTTGGCGTACACGCCATGATCCTGTTCCAGATAAGATCTAACATCTTGGGTCTAACAACAAAACCAATCAAAATCTTGCATCACATAAACTTGTAAAAATGTTCAGAACAAAGGCTCTCATGCATTGTATTCCAAGATATTTGTGAGTTCAAAAAATGAAACGAAAAATAACTTTTGTTATGGTCCTAACAATCGCTCTTACTGGTTGTGCCTCTTTGAGTGGCCCTAAAAAACCACCACGCTGTAATGGTAAACATACACGTGCTTTAAATAAAGATAAGTGGAATTGGGACAATAAAAACATTGTCTACCCAGAAAAGAGCGTAAAGCCTGTTACCACTCCCATCATTCTCAATACTTTGGAAAGTGAAAAAGTAATAGCCAATTCAGCTTTATTAAAGCCGGTTATTCATGAAGCACGATCTGATAAAACTGTGGAGGTTATGCGTGAAAAGTGATGCCCTTGAAGAATATATAAAAGAAGCGCGCTCATTTGACATTGATCGCATGCATAGCATGCGCGTGCGGATGAAAATCTCCATGGCTTTAACAGTGCTTTTTGGATTAATGACAATTGCGCTGGCTTTAGCTGTCGCAGCTTTGACGCCTTTGAAAACGGTAGAACCTTTTGTTATCCGCGTTGATAACTCAACAGGCATTATTGATACTGTAAGCGCCCTAAAAGAATCCCCTAACGACTATGATGAAGCGATAACGCGTTATTTTGCCAGCCAATACGTTCGCGCTCGTGAAGGTTTTCAAGCATCAGAAGCAGAAAACAATTTTCGCTTAATCTCTCTTTTATCTTCTCCAAAAGAACAAAACCGTTTTGCAAAATGGTACGCGGGTAACAATCCAGAAAGTCCGCAAAATATTTATCATAACATGATTGCTACGGTCACAATCAAATCAATTTCTTTTATAAGTAAAGATCTTATCCAAGTTCGTTACTATAAAACGATCAGAGACTTGAATGAAAAAGAAAATATTTCCCATTGGATTTCAATCTTAAATTTTTCCTACGTGAACGCACACATTTCAACGTCTGATCGTCTTATCAACCCTCTTGGTTTTCAAGTATCGGAATATAGATCTGATCCAGAGGTGATAAAATGATCAGACTTTTACAAACAATCTCTTTAATTTTTACGATCACTGTCAGCTTTCACACAGTTCTCTCACTTGCAGAAACAGCGCCTGTCAGTGCACGTAAAGATAACCGCATCAGATTTGTCAATTATGACCCCTACAACGTCGTACAAATCATTGGCTCCATTCGCTCTTCGGTTCAACTAGAATTTGCCGTTGATGAAGAAGTAACCTATGTAGGAATTGGAAATTCGGTTGCTTGGCAAGTTGCACCGGCTGGACACTTTGTTTTTCTCAAACCACGTGAAGTCCAGCCTGTGACAAATTTACAAATTGTCACAAGCCGCCAAGATGGAACACAACGCTCTTATCAATTCGAGCTACAAGTCCGTGAAGGCGATGTTTCAGCCGGCAATGAGACGTATTTCTTAGTAAAGTTTCGTTATCCAGAAGATGAAGCCTTACGTAAGAAATTAGCCGAAGCAGAAAGAGAAAAACAACGTGAAGAAAACTTTGTCAATGATATTTTAAATATCCATGAAGATTTTGGACCACGCAATTGGGCTTATGAAGCTCAAGGCTCATCCCTTATTGAACCCGCTTCTGTCTATGATAATGGGAAAACAACAACCTTTACCTTTTTAGGCAACATTGAAATCCCTGCCATTTACATTGTATCGCCTGATGGGCAAGAAGCGCTTATTCCCAAATCGATTAAAGGCAACAAGGTTATTGTTCATGCAACAGCTGCACAATTCACGCTACGACGTGGGAATGAAGTATTGTGCATCTTTAACAAAAGGTTCGTACCAAAAGGAATTAATCCTGAAACAGGTACGACATCACCATCTGTACAACGTAAAGTGAACCTAGGAAGCAGCCATGAATAACACCGTGGATGAAAAAAGCATTAATGATCGCGATACAATAAAAAATGCTCAAGGGAAAAGTCAACAGAACAATGTGGGGAAAGCTATTGCTCTTATTATTCTTTTCAGTGTCTGTCTTTATTTAGCCTATTCAACACTTGTTACAGACAAAAAGCAACCAATTGAATCTTCAAAAGAAGGAAAAGTTATAAAACAAACAGAGCTTTTTCATCCTGCAAAGCCTACCCCTCCCCCCTTTGAACAGCCTCAACGAAATAACGCTCTATTACCAAAAGTCGAGCTACCAACACCAAACATCAATCAATTAAATTCTGATGACTCACTGCTGGAGGCAGCACAACGTGCTCCTGTATTAGCTTATGCAAGTACACAACAAGGCAAAATAGATTCACAAACAAATAATGGTGCTTTGCCTCACCAACTTGAAAGTAAACCTGATGAAACGACACAACGTTTTAATCATCTTCTCAAACCCACAGTGCTTGAAGGTATTCGTGCTTCAACCCTTGGCAATCGAAACTACATCATCGCGATGGGAACTTCTATTCCTTGTATTTTAGAAACAGCCATCAACAGTGATCAACAAGGTTTTGCCAGTTGTATCATCTCCAGAGATATCTTATCAGACAATGGTCGTGTTGTGCTTCTTGATAAAGGCACCCAAATTGTTGGTGAATATCGCGCCGGATTGAAAAAAGGCCAAACACGTCTCTTTGTACTATGGAATAGAGCAAAAACCCCCAATGGTATCATTATATCCTTAGCTTCACCGGCAACGGATGCTTTAGGACGTTCTGGTATGGATGGAGATATTGATAACCATTGGCTCGAGAGGATTGGGTCTGCGCTTCTTGTCTCACTAATAAAAGATGCAACACACTATGCCAATAAACGTTTATCAAAAAAACAGGAAAAAGAAGAAACTGAAACAATTTCTTCAGGACAAAACATCGCAAACATTCTCGTAGAAAATTACGCCAATATTCCTCCAACATTATCCAAAAACCAAGGGGAAATGGTGAATATCTTTGTCGCCCGCGATTTAGATTTTTCCAGCGTTTATAAATTGAAAGTCATCGAAAACAAAAAACAGATTATCAATCGAGCTGTTTCAAGAAACTTTTACAAAAATTCGGCGGTAACTTTAGAATGAACTCAAACTTACACACCATGAGCGATGAAACGGTCGCGATTGTTCTCACAAAACTTGAACCCATCAGTGCTTTTTTGAAAGATGAGAGCCTTTTTGAAATTGTTATCAATCGTCCCTATCAAGTGATGACGGAAGGATTTGATGGATGGAAAACAATAGAAGCACCGGGGCTCTCTTTTAATGAGCTTATGGGGATTGCGAAAGTTGTAGCATCCTATTCCAAGCAAAACATATCGGATAAAAACCCAATATTATCTGCAACGCTACCAGGCAATGAGCGTATTCAAATTGTCATTCCACCCGCTGTCGAAAAAGACACGATTAGTATGACAATTCGCAAACCGTCATCTCAGAGTTTTTCTCTCGAAGAGCTTGCCAATAAAGGTCTCTTCTCGCTATGTGAGCAGGTATCTTTCACGCCACTGAATGATTATCATACGCGTTTTAACGAACTCAAAATCATCGAGCATAATTTAGCCAATGCCTACTGTAATAAAGACTTTGTCTCTTTTTTAAATCAAGCTGTAGAATGCCAGAAAAATATTTTAATTGCGGGAAAAACCGGTTCGGGTAAAACAACATTATCAAAAGCATTAATCGCCAAAATTCCTCAAGAAGAGCGTATTATCACCATTGAAGACACGCAAGAATTGGTGATCCCACACCCTAACCATGTCTCAATGTTCTATTCAAAAGATGGACAAGGCTTAGCCTCCGTTGGCCCCAAAGAGTTGCTTGAATCATCTTTACGGATGCGTCCTGATCGTATTCTTTTGCAAGAGCTTCGAGATGGTACAGCCTTTTATTATATTCGCAATGTCAATTCAGGCCATCCAGGTTCCATTACGACGGTTCACGCATCAACAGCACTTGCAGCCTTTGAGCAGATGACCCTTTTGGTCAAAGAAAGTGAAGGCGGTGGTGATTTAGAGCGTGATGATATTCGAGGACTGTTGATTTCAATGATTGATATCATCATCCAATGCAAACGGATTGAAGGAAAATTTAAGGTCACAGAAATTTATTACGATCCCTTCAAACAACGAAACATCTTTGGAGGTGACTAAAAGAAGATCACACCGGCTGCCAAAGGCTCTTTTAAAGCAATGATTGCAAATAAGAGAAAAAATGCATGAAAACCAACGAAACAGAAAATAGAGAAAATCTTTTATCGATGACAGAAGAAGAATTAAAAAAACGCCGTGAAGCCGTTGAAGCAGCCATCAGCACCCATGCGATAGAGGGAATAGCGCTTCATCCTACAACACTCAAAATTTTAGAAGAATACGCAAAGGGAAATATTTCACTCGAGGAATTTAACACTCTGATGGACAACGTAAAATTATAAGGAAGCTACGATGCCAAAAGCAAAAGCAAAAACAAAAAATATACAGATAGTTTCTCCCCATCATTATGTCTACCCAAACACCACAACACTCAAAAATAAATATGGAATAAAAGACTTAAAATCCTTTCTGGAGAAATGCTCACATGATACAGCAGAAGCAATGGTTAATCTGCGTGAAGCCCCCTTACCAGAAAAGTTTGATAGCTCCTATCTATGCTCTATTCATCACCACTTATTTAAAAATACCTTTGAATGGGCTGGATATATGCGCCATCTCCCCTTTACATTTGAAGATGGCACCATAGCCGCCATGCCCGAAATGAAAAGAACAGGATGGGAAAATCCTTTTGCACTCGGCGATGAAATCCAAGACGGTTTACAAAAATTAGATCAAACGCTTGCCGAAAAAGATAATTTGCAAGGCTTAACGCGCGAGAAATTTAACGCTGAAGCAATAAGCTTATTTAACACCCTTAACCAACTTCATCCTTTTAGAGAAGGCAATGGACGTACACAACGGGTCTTTTTTGAAAAGCTTGCTCAAGCAGCAGGGCATCAGCTTAACTTTTCACTTGTTACAAAAGAACGCATGATGCTCGCCAGTGTTGCTGTAGCAGAAAATGGTGATCTAGAACCAATGCAACATCTGTTTGAGGATATCTCCAATCCCAATAAAATACTTCTTTTAAAGGAATTCATGAGCAACATGAAAGAACTTGGGCGCAATGTTAATGATCGTCCTGTTATGGTTGCAAAAGAAGGTGAAACCTACACAGGCACCTATAGGGGTGCTGGTTATGATAGCTTTGCTTTCAATGTGAAAGGCGCTTACATCATCGGCAATAAAGAACAACTCACACCAGAACAACTCAAAACATTAAAACCTGGTGATAGATTTACCTTTACCGTTCCCAAAACAAAAAAGCTTGAAAGCATTCTCATTCCAGAAGAGAGATTAGCCCCTTTGACAGAAAATGAAACGGCCCAAATGGTTGTAGAAGATTCTTGTGTCCACGCAAGCCTAAAACAGGTCCAGCAATTGTCAAAAATTGTTTATGGTAGTACAAAAACATTAAACAAACAGATGGTAGAAATCATCAAAAATCCAAGCTTAGTCCAACAGCTCGCCAACCAGATTGAAAGAGCACCGCACTCTATTTCTCATCTTGCCGGTTTCAGTTTATGTGGACTACAAAATCAGAGACGTGCAAACGCTAAAAATCATCTTGAGATGCTCTGTACTGCCGTTGTAAATTTTGCGCATGCTGTAAAATATGCTGAAAAGGAAATTACGCAAGAACATGCAACAGAACAAAGTCGCCTTGCAAAAATGGTAGAAATGCCAAGTCAAAGCTTGCAAAACCTCTTCGCCTTGCCAAAAGAATTACAGCAAGAAGCTTTAGCAAAAAATCCTTTATGTCAAAAAGAGCTCAGCAACTTTGTAAAAAAGATCAACACCCGTCTCTCACCAAATGAACATAAAGCAGTTCAAAATAATGATTATGAAACATTGGCTCAAAGCATTGGTGTATCAGAAAATAAAGCGAAACAAATTATTAAGCAAACCAAAGAAGTACACCAGCAAGCACAAGTATGCACAATGCACCGTTCCAAAGCATTCGCTATGGCCTGCTAAGAATAGACAAAACCTTCCTCCTTAATGAGAAAGGCTCATAAGCGAAAACTGTTTGGCGTTATCTGCACCTTTGCAAAAAGAGATGAGAGTTCATATCACACACCTGGAAAAGAGCATTTCGCAACATATTCTGACAGAATTGAAAGTAAAATACAATGAAATATACCAAAACACAAATGGTACTCATTTTAACACCGATCGCTTTAGGTGCTTTAACGATATTCCTTGTCCCTCATTTTTTATTGTTTATAACAAATGGACTAAAAAGCGATCAAATTTATTGGACACTTCGTTCTGAGCCTTTATTAGTCTTAGCACTAACGGCTGCTGTTTCATTGTTGTATAGTCTCTCGCAAAAACTACACCTGCGTAAAATGATCACTTTTGTCTCCGTTGTCTTTTTTGGAACAACCGCTCTTTACTATATTGGTAGTGAAATAAAACGCTTAAGTCCCTATGTTGGCCAACAAGGAATAACATGGGGCTATGCTCTTCAATTCATGGACCCCATGGTTGTTTTTGGCATCATCATTGGTGTTTTTTTTTCCATCATTCAATTCGTAACAACCCTTCCCCCTAAAAGTAAGGTCAAGCGCGCAAAAAAAGGTATTTTTGGTGAGGCCGCTTGGATGAATTTAAGAGAGGCAGCAAAAATCTTTCCTGCCAATGGGCAAATTGTTGTGGGTGAAAGATACCGTGTCGATCAAGATAATGTGTGCAACATTCCCTTTGCACCTGGCAATAAAACAACATGGGGAAAGGGTGGAACAGCCCCTTTGCTAACCTTTAATCTTGATTTTGGTTCAACTCATATGATCTTTTTTGCTGGTTCTGGTGGCTATAAAACAACAAGTACAGTAGTTCCTACGTGTTTAACCTATCCAGGGTCTATTATTTGTCTTGATCCTTCAACAGAAGTTGCCCCAATAGTCAAATTTGCCCGTCAAAAGATGGGGAATAGAAATGTTATTGTTCTCGATCCCAATTCACTTTTAACAAAAAGTTTTAATGTCATCGATTGGCTTTTAGATGACAGCGTACCACGCACACAACGTGAAGCAAATATTGTAAGCTTTTCCAAACTGCTTCTCACAGATAAAAAATCAGACAATTCTTCAGCAGAATATTTCTCAACACAAGCCCATAATCTTTTAACGGCTCTTCTTGCTCATGTCATATTTTCTGATGAATATGAAGACCATGAGCGCAATTTAAAAACATTGCGCTCAATTCTTTCTCAATCAGAAACAGCTATTGTCAATCAATTACGCATGATTCAAGAAACAACCCCTTCTCCTTTTATTCGCGAAATGGTTGGTATTTTTACAGAAATGGCAGAACAAACCTTTTCAGGCGTCTATACAACCGCCTCAAAAGACACCCAATGGCTTTCTTTGTCGAATTACGCAGATCTTGTCTGCGGCGATGATTTTGCCTCTTCAGATATTGCCAATGGCAATACAGATGTTTTTCTCAATCTCCCTGCCAGCATTTTAAACAGTTATCCAGCAATAGGACGTGTAATTATTGGGGCCTTTCTCAATGCCATGGTTATAGCGGATGGTAACTATAAAAAGCGAGTTTTATTTGTCTTAGATGAAGTTGACCTTCTAGGCTATATGAATATTTTAGAAGAAGCGCGTGATCGTGGACGTAAATACGGAACATCCCTAATGCTCTTTTATCAATCTTCTGGTCAGTTGGTCAATCACTTTGGAGAATCAGGAGCACGTTCATGGTTTGAAAGCTGCTCCTTTGTCAGCTATGCTGCCATTAAAGACCTCCAAACGGCTAAAGATATTTCAGAACGCTGTGGTCAAATGACTGTTGAAGTCACCGGAACGAGCAAATCAAGAGGTTTATCTTTAGGAAAGAGCTCTTACAATATCAATTACCAACAAAGAGCTCTCATTTTACCCCACGAAGTTATTCAAGAAATGCGTCAAGATGAACAAATTATTCTGATGCAAGGACAACCCCCTTTACGTTGTGGTCGAGCGATCTATTTTAGAAGAAAAGAAATGTTAGCCGCAGCTGCAAAAAACCGTTTTGCCCCAAAAGCACAGAAAAACTAAAAAACACCCTCTAATGGAGGCCATGCATCAAAACAAAAACATCAAAGGATAAAAGCAGAGATTCTATCTCATAAAAGCCTATAAAGAAGGAATTCCCGCTTGATACAACAAGAAAAGTATGGAGAAAAGTCTTTGAATGATGGTATTATGCCTGTGCTTACCAATGCCAATTTTCTTTATAAAGCACTCTCCTCCTCTCCAAATAATAAATACCAATCACACCTCTGCCTTGAGAATCCTATCAAGAAACTTTTGAAGGCAACGCTTTTATAGGGAAATTTTTCTACAAAAAAATTAAAAGACAATATGCATGAAAACAACCCAAATGAACCATTCTCTCTCAGTAAAAGAAAAAAGTGGCAAGATAAAGATTGATACACTCAAAAACACCTACGAATTTGAGGGATTTTTCCTCACCCAAGTCTCAACATCTCAAAACAATATGCGTGGGGGATTTTCAAACAAAAAGTTTAACACACTCTCATGGACAATGTAACATTATAAGGAATGTAACAATGCCAAAAGCAAAAGAAAAAACAAAAGGAATTCCCTCACCCCATAATTATATCTATCTTGGTACCCAAATTCTCAAAAATAGATATGGAGAAACAGATTTAAAACGCTTTCTGGAAAAATGCTCACATGATAGGCAAAAAGCCATGATCAATCTGCGTGCAGAACCCCTGCCAGAATATTTTAATTCAACTTATCTATGCCATATCCACCAACAATTGTTTAAAAATACCTTTGTATGGGCTGGACATCTGCGCCATATCCCCTTCGCATTTACAGACGATAGCATTGCCGCCATGCCAGAAATGAAAAGAATGGAATGGGGCAATAATTTTGCAACCGGTGAAGAAATTCCTGAACTCTTACAAAAATTAGATCAAACGCTTGCCGAAAAAGACAATTTGCAAGGCTTAACACGCGAAGAATTTGTCAAGGAAGCAACGAGTCTATTTTATTCTCTTCACAAAATCCACCCATTCATAGATGGCAATGAGCACACAGAACAAGTCTTTTTTGAAAATCTTGCCAAAGCTGCAGGACATCAGCTTGACTTTTCGCTTGTCACACAAAAACGTATGATGGCTGCCTGTAGCGAAGCAATGCAATATAGCAATACACAACTGTTGAAAGATCTTTTTGAGGATATCTCCAATCCCCCCAAAATACGTCTTTTAAAAGAATTTATGGACCATATAAACAATACGGGACGCAACGTGGATGATCGCCTTGTTATAGCAACAAAGGCAGGAGAAACCTACATAGGAACTTATAAAGGTTGTTATTCAGAAGGTTTTATACTCGATGTGCAAGGAACTTACATCATTGGTAGCAAAGATGATCTCACACCAGAACGATTAAAAACACTAAAACCTGGTGATATCATTACCTTTACCGCCCCCAACAGCAAAGAGCTTGAAAACACGCTTATTCCAAAAGAAACATTAGCGCCTCTCACAAAAAGTGAATGTGCCAAAACAGTTGCGCTAGATAGTTACGTTCTCAAAGCTCAAAAGCAAGTCCGAGCTTACACAAAAACTGTTTATGGTGACGCAAACGTATTAAACGAACAGATAGAAGAGATTATTAAAAATCCAGAATTAGGCAGACAGTTTGCTAATCAGATTAAACAGGCACCGCACTCTGTTTCTCCTCTTGCAGGTTTTAGTATATGCGGTCTACAAAATCCGGCACGTATACACGCTCGAAATTATCTTGATGTGCTCTCTCTTGCAATTGAGAATTATGTGTATACTGTAGAAGCTACCTATAATATAGTCACTCGAGACCATAAAATTAAACAAGAACGCCTTGGAAAAGCGGTAGAGAATCCCAGTCAAAACTTGCAAAATATTTTTGCTTTATCACCGGAAAAACAAAGAGAAATCTTGTCTCAATCTCCTCAATTACACCAAGAGCTCCGTACTTTTATAAACAGTTTAGAACATCGTCTCTCATCAAACGAATGTAGTGCGATCACAAACAAAGATTATGAAACACTTGCACAAAATATTGGTATATCAGAACAGAAAGCACGAGAAATTACCGACATTGTTCAAAAAGCAAGGAACGCTCATAGCCAATTCTACACACGCACACAAAATCGTTCAAATACACTTGCTATGGCCAACTAAAAAATATGAAACTTTGTTTTTTTTGATTTAAACACCTATGTGGAAGAGATATTTTAATATTCTTATCATACATGCAAAAAACAGACTACTTAAGCGCCCTACCACCAATTTTGCACATAGCATATACAACATATCCAAAGCAATTGGACAGGATAATTGTTAATTCCTTTTAAACGTCATGATTACTACTGACGAAAGCTACAAAAGCCTATTTTATTTGTCTTAGATGGAGTCGATTTTCGTGGTTATATGAATATTTTTAAAAGAGCACTCATTTTACCCCACGAAGTTATTCGAGAAATGCGTCAAGATGAACAAATTATTCTGATGCAAGGCTCCCCTTCGCGATGTGGTTGCGCCATCTATTTCAGAAGGAAAGAAATGTTAGCCGCAGCTGCAAAAAACCGCTTTGCTCCACAAAAGAAAAACTAACTTCCTATTATGAGATCTTGACTATGAAAAGACCAACCACAAAAACAACATACATTTCTATTTTTTAAAAACCCGTTAACAAAAAGTTTTTGACCGCTTCTTCACACATAAGGAAAACATGATAAAAAATCCGTGTTTTTTCCTTTTTGTATTTTGTGTATCGTTTTACCAGTACCCATCGTCTTTACAAGAAAGCCCCCCCTCAAATCACCTATAACCAAACCAACATTTCCACTTGAGAACGTCCTGCAAATACATTCCTACAAAGCTTTTTGTTTATAATTTATCCCCTACAAACAAGCAAAAACATTTCACAACGCTAATCACCAATATCAAGACTTAAGAAAAAAACGGTTGATCTTTGAGACAACAACTCTCAAAACACCTACACTCAAGAACATCGATTTTTCCCAAAAAATATTTAAGATATACATCAAAATGAATAAATCATTCTTATACAAGCTTTTCCCCCTTTACGATATCATAAAGTGTTCTATTTTAATGATAAAGCGCTGAAAAAGGCTTTTCTCCCCAACCAAAGAAAGGGTTTCCTCTCTTATGGATCTTAAAGCAGCGCAATATAATAAGAGCAACAATACAAAATAAAAAACATTTTGTTGCAAAAATACACAAAAAAGATGTTCGTATGGCAAGATATTCATATGGAGCAATAAAAAAAACATAATGGAGAAAAATTTTTGATGACAGCTTTTGCCCATAGATTCACCAATCTGAGAGCTGTGTATGAAAAGTACCAGCACCATCCACTAACCAAGAGCGATTACACCCGCTATATCCACGCCCCTCATCAAAGCGCTCTTGCAAACAATTTTGTTAAAGGAAAAAACAACAATTTTAAGCAACATTTTTCTTTTTGACCTCTTCCTTACACCTCAAAAAACGAAGACTTTACCCAGAGTCAATTTATAGAAAATCCATTTTCTGATCACTCATGGGCTTCATATCAGCGCCCTAAATACCAGCATTTTACAGTACAAGATAATAAACAAAGGAAACATCAGAAAAGCTTTTCAAAAGCATCACGAAACGATTGATACAACATCCATACACTGAAGGGAAAAACACTCCCTCTCATAACACCCAAAATCTCAAAAGAATACGCGAAGGGGAATTTTTCACATCCAGCGTTTAAGACGCTCATCAACCACCACCCTACCTACTTAGGAGAGATTACATGTTAGAGCAAAATTATCTATATAAAGGAACCAAAACACTCAAAAATAAATATGGCATCAAAGACCCTAAAAAACTGTATCAACGCAGTACCCATGATGTCACTAAAGCAGCCGTCAATTTTCGCCATGAACCATCCCCACAAAAATTTGATGCTTCCTATCTAAAACTAATCCACTGGAGCCTCTTCCACGAAACTTTTGAATGGGCGGGCCACACCCGCGATACATCCTTTACATTTGAAGATGGCACCACTGCCCATATGCCAGCGATGCGTCCCAAAGGTTATGAAGTTCCTTTTGCTATCGGTCCACAGATTAAAAAAAAACTCACACAACTCGAAAAAATACTGAACCAGAAGAACAATTTAAAAGGTTTATCGCGCCAAGAATTTGCTGAAAGTGCCGCTGAAGTTTTTATGGCGCTAGAGCACGCACATCCTTTTAGAAAAGGGAATGGGCGCGTCAATCGAATGTTTATGGAAAAACTTGGACAAGCAGCAGGGCATACCATTGACTTTTCTTTCATCACAAAAGAACGCATGACAGTAGCTTGTATTGAAGCCATGCAATATGGCAATCCCCAACCGATGAAAGATCTTTTTGAAGATATCACCCATCCGCAAAAATCCCTTGTTTTAAAAGAATTCATCTCCCAAATGAGAAACGCTGGACTGGATGAAATTAACGATCGTGTTGTTGTTTCAGCAAAGGAAGATGTAACCTATGAAGGCGTCTTTAGAGGTTTTTCAGCAGAAGGTTTTGTCATGGAAATAGAAGGGGCTTTCGTCGTCGGACACAAAGATGATCTCACCCCAGAACTCGTCAAAACATTACAAAACGGTGCCTGCCTCTGCTTTCAAAAAACCAACGTTCAAAGCTTAAAAGAAACACTGATCCCAAAAGAAACTTTAGCCCCTCTTACCCATGAAGAGTTATTTGAAAGGATTTCAAATGACGCTTATGTTGAAGGGAGCCGAAAAGAAATCGAAAATTTATCAAAGACTGTTTATGGTAAAACCCACGCCTTAAAAACAACATTAGATATCATAACGGCAGCTCCAGACTTAGGAAATCAGTTTGCCGATGAAACTTTACAAAACCCTCAATCAATTTCTAAATTTGCTGGGAGTAAAATACTTGGCATGAAAAGTTCAAATCGCAGACAAGCCGAACAGGCTGTTCCACAACTCAGCCAAGCCCTTAAAAATTATGGCGCAATAACACAACAAACAAAAGATGCAATTCTAGAGCAACACCAAAGAGAACAAAATCGCCTAAACCACACTGTCGAAAAACCTGGAAAAAATTTACAAAACCTTTTTGCCTTACCAGAAGAACAACAAAGGGAAGCTTTATTGCATTCTCGTTCACTGCGACAAGAACTCCATACCTTTTCACGACAACTACACAATCGTCTATCCTCAGAAGATCGTAAAGCCATACAAGAAAAAGATTATACCAGACTAGCTTGCCTCCTTGGGACATCGGAAAGCAAAGCAAAAGAAATTGCGAATACTGTAAAGAACACCCAAGAAGCACAATGTCAAGCTCGCAGCTTGAAAGTTAGTCGTTCCTCATCGCTGGCTCTTACCGGCTAAAAACGCGTGAACTTTTGCCTTCCAACAGAACTCTTTATACCAATCATTTTATCTCCATTACGCCACCAATTGTTTTAAAATGTTACAAAAGATAGTCCTAAAAATGAATCCTATAATTTACTATAACTTATTGATAATATTTCATAAAAAAACTGTATAAAAGACATAAATGTCCATTACATATCAATATGAATAGCGTGAAGTCTTTGGAGACCATTCAGTTTGATATTCTTCTTTTGTCCTAAAAAATATCAAAAAAGTGGGGAATGCGCCAAAGAGGTTTTCTAAAAATATTGAAAGGAAACAGCCATGAAAAAAAGTCACCCAACTCCTTCTACCAATGTAGAGGAACTAAGACGACAATTTGAACAACAAAATCTAGGAGCTTCTAATATAGGAGACCTCTACGCAAAGGTTAACAAACCACCCAAAGAACAGCGCAATTCACAACAATATACACTTCAACAACCACCAGAAACGATCTATGCTCCCCAAAAGCCACTTGAACAACAAAATCTAGGAGCTTCTAATGTAGGAGACCTCTACGCAAAGGTTAACAAACCACCCAAAGAACAGCGCAATTCACAACAATATACACTTCAACAACCACCAGAAACGATCTATGCTCCCCAAAAGCCACTTGAACAACAAAATCTAGGAGCTTCTAATGTAGGAGACCTCTACGCAAAGGTTAACAAACCACCCAAAGAACAGCGCAACCCACAACAATATACACTTCAACAACCACCAGAAACGGTCTTTGCTCCCAAAAAGCCACTAGAAAATCCCTATGACAGACTTGGTGGGAGACCGAGTGATGGGCGACGCACCGACAAACTCGTAAACCCCTATTCAATAACGGATTTGGCGGCGCAAGGTTGGCAAACACCCTACGACACAATTGGCGGAGGTGCACAGGGTGGAGGACATCCCCAAGAACCAGAACATCTCTATGCAGAGCTTGAAGTTGGTGAAAATGGTAGGCACTCTCCCCAAAGACCACTCGAATCTGTCTATACAACGGTTGGCATGGGAGCTGAAGGCGGGCAAGAGTCTGAACAACTAGAAAATCCCATCTATCTAGGCGTTGGCGGAAATAGAATCTCCCCTCCCAGAACCCCAAAAGATGTGGTTACAACAAGGCTTTTACAAAACACAAGCTTTCAATATGGTGTAAGAGAAATCCAAGAGCGATGCAAAGTTGTTTATGGAAAAGAACATGCTTTAAATGGACCACTTGCGAAGATCCTTGACGATCCTCAAAATGCAGAACAAATCTTATGGGACCTTGCAGAAAATCCTCAAAGCGCTGGTAAGCTTGCAGGTCACAAAATACTTGGTGTAAAATCTCCAAGCCGTAGAGAAGCTGAAGATGAGTTTCCCCACCTTTGTTCAGCTCTTGAGAGGCATATACATACGGCACAAAAGCTCCATAAACAGTTTACACATGAACAGGAAAGAGAAAGAGGTCAAAAACAAGAAAATCCAGAAAGAGAAGCAGAACACAGACACCACCATCATCATCATCACGCAAGAGGACAAGAACAAAATAGTCCAGAGTACAGCCCACAACAACAAAGACATGGAGAAAAAGGAATGGCTTTTGCCATGTAAGTGGACATAAACGTAAAAACAGATAGTTTTTGTTTTTCATGTAATCTTTTTTTCAGTGAGTTTCTTGGCGCAAATCGTTTCATAGCGATTGCGCCAAGAGTTGTTTTAAAATATTACAAAAAATAGTTCTAAAAGTGGATCCTGTAATTTATTGTAACTTATTGATAAAATTTCATAAAAAAACTGTATAAAAGACATAAATGTTCATTACATATCAATATTGAATAGCGCAGAATCTTTGGAGGTCATTCGGTTGGATATCTTCCTTTATATCAAAGTTATCAAAACTAAAAGTGGGGAATGCACCAAAGAGGTTTTCTAAAAATATTGAAAGGAAATATGTATGAA
Source organism: Bartonella sp. AC130YNZD (assembly GCF_042196865.1). Classification (NCBI taxonomy): domain Bacteria; kingdom Pseudomonadati; phylum Pseudomonadota; class Alphaproteobacteria; order Hyphomicrobiales; family Bartonellaceae; genus Bartonella; species Bartonella sp. AC130YNZD. Next base: position 23,341 of record NZ_JBHIQZ010000009.1, on the reverse strand, counting down.
AAAACATCATCCACATCCTTCTGCAAATCCAGAAGCCCTCTATGCAAAAATTAATAAACCAACCAGAGGAAACCAGCGTGGACCAACCCCAGAAGAGGAAGTTCTATACACAACTGTTAGCAGTGTTTCTCCTTCAAGAGGTAAACATCAAAAGACAGAAGATCCTGAAACCGACTATACAACGGTTGCTTCTGCAAAACATGAAACTGATGTTCTATACGCATCAGTTAGCAGCGTTACTGCTTCTTCAAGAGGTAAAGATCAAAGGACAGAAGATCCTGAAACCGACTATACAACGGTTGCTCCGTACCAAAGAGGAAAGCCTTCATCTTCCCTCACAGCTGATCAAATAAGTGTCATGCTTTTAAAAAATCCACACGTCCAAGCACATGCAGAAGAAGTCATACACTGGAGTAAAATTGTTTATGGCGATGATACGATTTTCCAGCAGCACTTGCAAGGAATACTTACAGATCCCACTAAAGGAAAAGACCTTTCAAATCAACTTGCTGAAAATCCTGAATCTATGCATAAGCTCGCTGGCCGCTCCACACTTGGCATAAAAAGTCAAGCACGCAAAGAAGCTGAAGACGGTTTTAGATCGCTCGTTGATGCCGTTGATGGTTATACAAAGGCTGTACAAGACGCAGCAACAAGACTATCGCAAACCCCTCTAGCGGAACAAAAACGCCATCAAGAAAATTCTCAGCAAGTTGAGAGACACCATCATCATCATCGTCATCACGAAAGAGGACAAGAACAAAATAGTTCAGAGCACAGCCCTCAAAGACAAAGACAAGGAGAAAAAGGATTTTCTTATGCCATGTAAAGGGGCATAAACATAAAAACAGATAGTTTTTGTTTTTCATGTAATCTTTTTTTCAGTGAGTTTCTTGGTGCAAATTGTTTCATCGCGATTGCGCCAAGAATTGTTTTAGAATGTTACAAAAAATAGTCCTAAAAATGGCGCCTGTAATTCACGATAACTATTGATAACTTATTGATAATATTTCACAAAAAAACTGTATAAAAGACACAAATGTCCATTAAGCTGATTGCAAATAGCGCAGATCTTTGGAAGCTCATTCAGCTCGATATTTTTTTTGTCTCAAAGCGATCCAAGCATAAAAGGCAAGAATGCACCAAAGAGGTTTTCTAAAACAATTTTTGAAAGGAAACATGCATGAAAAAAAAACACCCTCATCCTTTTCCATCCTCTTCAATACAAGAACTTATAAAGCTCTATGAACAAGCGGCGGCAGAGGTCTCAGGCGCAGCCCCCCTTCCTAAAGAAACACCTTCAAAAAGCAAAAGACTGTCATCCATACCGGAAGAAGATGAGGAAAGACAATCTCTTTTAAGCGAAGAAACTGTACATGCATCAACAAATCCAACAGCTTCGTTAACAAGAGGCAGCTCTACCAAAAGGCAGCAAAAACCTGAAACGACACACTCAACAGTTACTTCACAAGTTACCCAAAGAACAACAAGAGTTATCTCAGAGGAAGAAATCATTCTATTGCTTCCACACCATTCATTGGTTCGAACCTATCAAGAGGAAATCCAACGTTTATCCGCAAGTGCCTATGGTAACCCAAACATTTTGCAAGAAAAAATGCAGGAAATTCAAAGAAACCCCGCTGCAGGAGAAGAGCTCTCATGGCGCATGGCAGCATATCCTGAAAGTTTTGCTAAACTTTCCGGCACCAGCGCGTTGGGCTTCAAAAGTCGAGTACGTAGACACGCGGAAGAGAGTTATTCCGCTCTCAGTGTCACCGTTGATTGTTATACAGAAGCTGTAAAACAGGCAAGAGAGAGCCTCGTACAATCTCCAGAGCAAGAACTCAAAAACTATGAACGCTTCATGGGGAAGGAAGCCGTCGCTAAACTTCTGCAAAAACCAGATCATCGTGAAAAAGAAACTCTTTCAGAGACAGAAATTTCTACCCAAATTCAACAACATTCAAAAGTCAAAAGACACCTCGCCCAAATCCAATATTGGTGTAAAGTTGTTTTTGGGAACGAAAACATTTTGCAATCACAAACAGAAGAGCTTTTCCAAAACCCTGAAACAATAGAAGCACTCGCACAGCAACTTGTCGGAAATCCTCAATCTTTTCACAAGTACGCTGGTCATAACTTTTGTGGCTTTAAAAATAAAGCACGCAGACATGCTGAAGCGGGTCTTTCTCACCTCATTGACGCCGCTGACAATTATGCAACAGCTGTAACACAAGTAAGAGAGAGCCTTTCAAAAACTCAGCAGGCAAAACAAGAACACAATGAAGCACCTTCTGACAGAGCGCAAAATTTGCATCAACAACAAAGCGTCTCACAGTCTGCTCAACGCCCTGAGCCTTCAATAGTAACGCATGAAGGAGCAACACCCCTTGGACAACAAAGAGAAACAGATGTTCGTCCTCGCAAAACTGCCGCCCCAAAAGCGATGGCTTTTGCCAGCTAAACAGACATAAGTTTTCACGTTGAATCTAACGTCTTGGCGCAACACAGGAAAGAGGTGTTTGCGCCAAGAAAGAGAGAAAAATTGAAACAAAATTTATTTTTCTGTCCCTTAACCCACACACTGAGAAAATAATCTTTAGAGAATGATTATGATCTGAACCATAAGAGTCAAATCGTGCGAGACCATTCAGTTTCATATCCTCTCTCATAAAAGCAAATGAAAAAGCATAAAACAGAATAAAAACCAACGTACATTTTTAAATAGTATTTAAAAACAATATTGGAAGAGTTTGAAAGGAACATGTATGAAAAAAAGAAATCCCTCCCCTTTTATCACCGAAATGATGGAAAAATTTCAACAACAGGCTGAACAATCCCCTACCAGAACCCCTCCTTCCCAAGTTTCTCAAAGTTTGCCAAAAGCAACTGTAGAAAAACGCCCAGAAAATTTATCCCCCCACCCAAAAGTTGCTCCACCACCACCCCCTCGTATGAAAAGCTCAGTGCAAACCAACACAATGTCTCCTAACGCCAAAAACCAAGAGACGCCTCCCCCACAAAAAAAAGCAGCTCCACCAAAACCTCCGCGTGCAAAAGAGAGGCAACAACATAAACAAACAGTTCAAGAGTCCCCCTTCCTACAGACAAAAGTGGCTCCACCCCCTCCTCCACGCATGAGAGAAAAAACACAAACCGGCACAACAATCTACAACTCAAAAATCCAAGAAAACTCCTCTCCGCACACAAAAGCAGCTCCACAAAGACCTCCACGTGCAAAAGAGAGGCAACAACATAAACAAACAGTTCAAGAGTCCCCCTTCCTACAGACAAAAGTGGCTCCACCCCCTCCTCCACGCATGAGAGAAAAAACACAAACCGGCACAACAATCTACAACTCAAAAATCCAAGAAAACTCCTCTCCGCACACAAAAGCAGCTCCACAAAGACCTCCACGCGCAAAAGATAAGCAACAAAACAAAACAACAGCTCAAGAGGGAGAACATCTCTATGCAACGCCTGCTCCGCCCCTTCCCCCACGCATGAGAGAAAGAGTACAAAATGGCACAAAAATCCAAAATCCTGAAACACACGAACCAAGTGTTAGACCCAAAACACTATCACATATGAAAGTCAGGCAGCAAAGCAGTTCATCATCACAAGACAGTGGAACATATGCCGTCCCGCCTTCAAGAAAACCGCACCGTATGGAAAACAGAAAACAAAGCGATACTGTCGTCCAAAAGCCTGCCTCTCCACACACAGCAATTGAACAACCAAAACCGTCTCACGAACAAAAACCATCTATTAATACAATGGAAAGAGAGCTATTGCTCGTAGCATATCAAGAAGAGATACGATTTTTGTGCAAAAAGGTTTATGGCGACCGACTTATTTTAGAAGAAAAAATAGCAGAAATTAAAGAAAACCCTGATATGGGAGAACAACTCTTATGGGATGTTACAGAACAGCCTAAGTCTATTTCTAAGCTTGCTGGTAGAAAAGTTCTTGGCATAAAAAATCATGCGCGCAAACAAGCTGAAGAAGCTCTTCCCACCCTATGTGCTGCCATTAACGGTTATGTGTATACTTCAAAATATACAAAAAGTGAAAATATTTTACAAGGTTCTCACACGGAACAACAACATCAGCGACAAGCACAAGAGGAAGAGCTAACAAATCAACATTTACAAAATCCGCTCAATTCAGAAAAGAAAATAAAGCCTCTCTCAAATGAGGAAATTGCCCGCAGAGTTCAAAAAGATCCATCGGTTCAATATGGTCAAAGAGAGATCCAATATTGGTGCCAAATTGTTTATAAGGATCCATTTATTTTGCAATATAGAATAGAAGATATGCAAAAAATTCCAGAGATGGGAGAAGAGCTTGTATTTCAAATTGAAAAGGATTGTACATCTGTTTCTCCGCTTGCTGGTAGACAAGTCCTTGGCATAAAAAATGGAGCACGCAAAGCTGCTGAAGAAAATCTTCCTACTCTTTGTACCGCCATTAAGGATTATGCTGAAACTGTAAAACAGTTAAGAGAAGGCATTGTGCAAAACCATCAGGAAGAACAACAAAAACGTCATCAACCACCTACCGATCTCGATAAAAAGTTGCAACAGCAGCAAAGCTTATCGCAGTCCCCGAAGCTACCTGAATGCTCAACAGCAAAGCAACTTCAAGAAGTTGCAGAAACATCTAGGCAAGAAGAGAAATCGCCTATTCGACCGCACAGAGCCGAAACATCAAAAGCAATGGCTTTGTCGTGACAGTCTAATCATCGTTGGCTTTTCATCCAAAACTTTGGTGCAATTATCTTGCCAAGATTGCACCAAAGACGGTGTATGAAATACAGAAAATTTTGAATAAGACACCCCATTATTTTACAGAATTCATTGATAAAATTTCACGATAATACTTTATAAAAATTACAAACTTTAACTTTGTTCCATGATTAACTTGGTTCCATGCGAATAAGGTCAATTTTTTCAATCATTCAAATAGGCATTCTTCTTTGAAGAAAACACTATGAAAATAACATAAGGCAAAAAATGTAAACAAAAAAAATTCAAAAAATAATGTTACCATTTGAAAGGAAATATGCATGAAAGAAAACACAGAACATTGTGCCTCCTCTACACAGGAAGAATTGCAAGAACAACACTCTGTAATTAATGCAGCCATTTCAAAGCAAATCAATGAAGAAGCGCAAAACTTTTTCTACCCCAATAGCAAAGTGCTTAAAAATAAATACCGCATCAAAGATAAAGAAATATTAAAAGAACGCTGTTCTAATGATGTAAAAAAAGAAATGATAAAACTGCACCAAGAACCTCTACCAGAGCAGTTTGATGCCTCTTATCTAAAATACCTTCATCAACGCCTCTTTTCCCGTGCATTTGAATGGGCCGGACAAACACGCGAAGAGCCTTTTACATTTGAAGACGGCACTGTTGCTTCTATGCCCATTTTGAAAAGAAAAGAATTTACAAAACCTTTTGCGATTGGCAGAAAAATACAGGAGGGACTAGAAAAGTTAGATAAAACGCTTGCTGAAAAGAATAATTTACAAGGCTTAACGCGCGAAGAATTCGTTGAACAAGCAGCTGGTATAATGATAGATTTGCACCACGTGCATCCTTTCAGAGAGGGCAATAGGCGCACAAAGAGACTGTTTGTTGAAAAGCTCTCTCAAGCAGCAGGACATGAGCTAGACTTTTCTCTTGTGAGCAAAAAACGTAAAGACTTTGTCCGGGCCGCTGCCATGGAACATGGCAACCCAGAGCCTATGAAGCATCTGCTTGAAGATATCTCAAATCCAGAAAAATTGCTCCTCTTACGAGAATTCACCAACTCTATGAGAGAGCTTGGATTGGATGAAAAAAATTATCATCTCGCTGTCGTTGCAAAAGAAGGAGAAACCTATCATGGTACCTATAGAGGCAGTGGACCCAATGGCTTCATGCTTGATGCCAACGGGATTTTCATCTTGGGAAATAAAAAAGATCTCACCCCAGAGCAAATACAGACATTAAAAATCGGTGATGCCCTCTCCTTTACAGCACCAAAAGTTCAAAACCCAGAAAAAACCCAGCAAAAAACATTGCTTCCAGAAGAAAAAAGAGCCACTCTTAAAAACGATGAAATAACTGAAAAGAGCAAAGACAACGCATCCATTCAAACAAAGAAAAAAGAACAAGCCCATTTTTCACCATGGATTGCCCCTCATGCTTTACATGACAGCGTTGAAGTTATGCCCCAAAGTTTGCAAGAACAAGAAAAAGAACAAATGGCACAACCAATTGCTCAATCGGCTTCCGCTATGAGGCAAATGCAAAAAGATTTTCAAAAAAACATTTTACAGAGCAGTAATACAGCGACAAATAATCCAATATCTGTCAAAATGACAAAGGAAACACGCTCTGATCATCAAGAAAGAACAAAACAGCCCCCAAAAAAAGCAATGGCATACTGGGATACTGGTGCAAGAAAAACGGACACCATCCCTCTCACCTTACAGGAGAAATTATCCTCACCGCCCGAAACCGAAGAAAATAAGACAATACACCGTAATTTCTTTTACCCCAATAGTATCACCTTAAAGAATAAATATGGAATAAAAGACTATGGAAAATTAAAAGTGCAATGTGCCCATGATACAACAAAAGCAATCATTCATCTGCGCCAAGAAGCGCCACCACAAAAACTAACCTCCACATATCTCCAATATATTCATCATACCCTATTTAAAAATACTTTTGAATGGGCCGGACAAACACGCGAAAAACCATTTACATTTGAAGATGGTACCGTTGCTTATATGCCAATGATGAAAAAAGCTGGTATTTCTTTTGCCTCAGCAAAACAGATACAGGAGGGTCTAGAAAATTTAGATAAAATACTTGCTGAAACGAATAGTTTAAAAGGCTTAACCCGCGAAACATTTGTTGAACATGTCACTGAAATGTTGATACAGCTCAACTATACACATCCTTTCAGAGAAGGCAATGGACGCACGCAACGAATGTTTTTTGAAAAACTTGGGCAAGTTGCTGGCCACACACTCGACTTTTCTCTTGTAACAGAAAAACGTATGAATCTTGCCAGTATTGCATCGCTAAAACATAACGATAAAGAAGAAATGAAACATCTGCTTGAAGATATTTCAAATCCAGAAAAAATACTTATTTTAAAAGAATTCATGGACAGTATGAAACATATCGGGCTTGAGAGTATTCATCATCATCTTATTATAACAGCAAAAGAAGGTCATACCTATAAAGGCTTTTACAGAGGCAGTGGACCCAATGGCTTTATGCTTGATGCTAACGGAATTTTCATCTTGGGAAATAAAAAAGATCTCACCCTAGAGCAAATACAGACATTAAAAATCGGTGACGCCCTCTCCTTTACAGCACCAAAAATTCAAAACCAGCAAGAAGTGCTTATCCCCGCACAAACAATAGCCCCTCTTACCAACAATGAAATTGCCACAAGGATAAAAAACAACGCATCCATTCAAGCAAGAAGAAAAGAAATAGAAACTTTGTGCCAAATCATTTATGGCAATCGTCATATTTTGCGGGAAAGAATTGAGATGATCCATAAAAGTCATACTGAAGGAGAACAACTCACCTATCAAATTACCACCTCTCCCCAATCGATTTCTAAGCTTTCTGGTAGCAATGTATTTGGCATAAAAAACAACGCGCGCACCCATGCTGAAGAAAATATTTTGCCCCTCTGTAGAGCCATTGATCGTTATATCAATATTTCTAAACAAACAGAAAGAGACATTCTCCATACCCATCATGTAAAACAAAGGCGGTGTGAACAGTCGGTAGAAATGCCTAAGGCTTGGATGAAAAATCTCCTTTCCTTGTCAAAAGCACAACAGCAAGAAACTTTATCAAACTCTCCTGAATTAAGGGGAGAGATAAGGACTTATATCAAAAAAATCAATGAGCGCTTATCTTCAAACGAGCATGAAGTTATAAAAGAAAATAATCCTGAAAGACTTGCGAAGAGTCTTGGCACATCAACCATCAAAGCAAAAGAGATTATGGAAATAGTCAAGCAGATAAAAGAGATAGAACCGCATATACAACCCATGTATTTTTATAACCATAAATTCGATGAGCGCTTAGCACCAAACCAGTATCAATCTATCCAGCATCAATCTATAAAGAAAAATAATGAAAAAAAATGTTCCAACACCCTTGATAAAGAAGCAATTAAAGTGCAAAAAATGACAGAAATCGTCAATCAGAGTCCCAAAAGACAAGAAAATATTCAACCTCACAAAACGGAGCACACAAAAGAAATGGCAATGAATATCTAAAAGGTTTATAAACTTTAACTTTTTTGCCCCCTCTGGTAAAAATGATAGCCTTTACCCCCCCTCTGCCTTCATCGGCAAATCAATTGCACCTCAACGAGAATGGAAACCATGAGAGAACAAATTGATCTTATTTCCTCAGATTTTATCCTCATCAACTGTGAAAAGAAACCTGAACAGGAAAAATGCTGTTGAAAGATCATGTCTTCCTATCCTCTTGTTTATGTAATCTCTAAAACGAAAAGGCAGCCAAATTTGGGGAGAATATAAAGCCGTAAAGATAAAAATAAATCACCAGCTTTACCATCACCTTTTAGCTCAGCCTTACGACTTTTTAAAACATCTAAAGCGCTGTTTTTTTTAATAATGAATAAATAATGGAAATTGCGTATTGCTCCACGCTTTTATTTTATTTGCGTTCTTTAATAGGGTCACACCCCTCACATAAAACAGGACGGTATTGGGTTGCACTATTCACGACATCACACCATAAAGAGAAATTATCATTATATATCCCTACATATCCCTTCAAACTGTTATAATATCACTCGCATATTTCAGTTTGAAAAAGAAATTTTAATTATTTTATGGCAACAATAAAAATTTTAATGCAACAGTAAACAAGGAGCATAAAAAAGTCTTCAAGCACCATTGTTGACAGAAAGATAAACGCCGTCGTAAAACGCTTTCAAAAAGTATCCTTGATTAGGATAGAGATCAGATTTTTACGATTTAAAACGCTTTATTTCTCCTGTCATCGCTTCTCTTTTACAACAAAGCTGATATATCTTTATGACATTGATTAAAAAAATTGCAACAGTTGCTTCCGGAACCCTCATGAGCCGTATTTTTGGCTTCGTACGCGAAATGCTTATGGCCGCGGCCCTAGGGACAGGTCCTGTTTCTGATGCCTTTAACGCTGCTTTTCGTTTTCCCAACACATTTCGTCGTTTTTTTGCTGAAGGTGCCTTTAACGCTGCTTTCATTCCTCTTTTTGCAAAAAAAATCACTGAAGAAGGTCACGAAACGGCATGCAAATTTGCAGAAGAAGTCTTTGGCGTTCTCTTTTCGCTGCTCTTACTGTTAACGATTGCGATGGAACTGAGTATGCCTTTTTTGGTACGAACCATTATTGCCCCAGGTTTTACCGAAGATGCAACAAAATTTAACGCTACAATTCACTTTACTGCAATCATGTTTCCCTATTTAACCTGCATGTCGCTTGCTGCCATGATGGGGGGCATGCTTAATGCGCTGCGACGCTATTTTATTGCCGCCATTGCCCCACTCTTTTTAAACATTATTTTGATTGGTGTGCTTGCCTATGCTTGGATCTATAAACTTGACGCTTGGCATATTGGCTTAAATCTCTCTTGGGGTGTATTGGCAGCAGGGCTTCTTCAGCTCACCTTAATTGCCCTTGCTTTGCGTCAAAGTGGAATGAAAATTTCCTTCCGCCAGCCCCATTTAAGTCCTAATGTTCGTAAGCTATTAACTTTAGCATTCCCAGCAGCCATCACAGGTGGCATCACGCAAATTAATTTGCTTATTAATACCAACATTGCTTCTAGTCAATCGGGTGCTGTCTCTTCTTTGATGTATGCTGATCGTCTTTATCAATTGCCTTTAGGCGTAATCGCCATTGCCGTTGCAACCGTTCTTTTACCAGAGTTAACACGCGCTTTGCGGAGCAAAAAGCATAAAAAAACCCACCATTTACAAAATCGCTCTATTGAATTAACATTGTTGTTAACACTTCCAGCATCCATCGCTTTTTTGCTGCTCTCCACTCCCATTGTCAGTTTGCTCTTTGAACGAGGACAATTTACCAGTCAATCAACACACCATGTTGCACAATTATTGGAGCTTTATGGACTAGGACTTCCAGCTTTTGTTCTTATTAAGGTCTTTATTCCTAATTTTTTTGCCCATGAAGATACCAAAACACCGATGATTTTTACAGGTATTTGCGTTTTCATCAATATCAGTCTCGCCTTAACATTATTTCCTATTCTATCTGCACGAGGCATTGTTATTGCTGAAATTACCTCTGGATGGGCCAACACCCTTTTGCTGTGGAGTATCCTTATCAAACGCGGTTATTGGAAATACGACTTCCAACTGATAAAGCGAATATTATGTCTCATGATGGCAACTCTTTTGAGTGCACTAGCCCTCTATTACGGATTGAATGTGTTTGTTTTTTTGTCTTTTCCTTTATCCTCACAAGCATCATTTTTCTTGCGCGCGATCACCTTAGCTGGGATCATGATTGGCATATTTTTGATCTATTTTAGTGCCTATTTTTTATTCAGCACCCGTTCCTTTTTTCACACGCTTAAAAATTTGAAAAAACGCTCATAATATCTATACTTTGTCAAAAACAATAAAATGAATAACCTTAATTGAAGAAAGAGCACTCCTATGGATACCTTCACACCACTTGTCTTTTCCGGCGTACAACCGAGTGGTCATTTACATCTTGGCAATTATCTTGGAGCCATTCAGCGTTGGGTTGAACTGCAAAACTCTCATCACTGCCTCTATTGTGTTGTGGATATGCATGCGCTCACAGTCAACCCAGATCCCCTTACTTTACGCGAATCCACCAGAACAGTGACAGCAGCTTTTTTAGCCGCCGGTATCGATCCTCAAAAACACATTATTTTTAACCAATCACGTGTTTTTCAACATGCTGAACTCGCCTGGATTTTTAATTGTGTTGCCCGTATCGGCTGGCTTCAACGCATGACACAATTTAAAGATAAAGCGGGAAAAGATCGCGAAAAAGCATCCATCGGGCTTTTTGCCTATCCCACTTTGATGGCTGCTGATATTTTAGTCTATCGTGCAACGCATGTTCCAGTAGGCGAAGATCAAAAACAGCATGTTGAACTCACACGCGATATTGCACAAAAATTTAACAACGACTATGCACAGCGTATTGCCGAATTAAATTTTGGTATCTCTATGCAAACAGATGAAGAAAAAAGACAAGGCTTTTTTCCCCTCCCAGAGGCGCTTATTGGAACAACAGCCACACGCGTTATGTCTTTGCGCGATGGGACAAAAAAAATGTCAAAATCAGATCCTTCAGATTTTTCACGCATTAATTTGACCGATGACGCTGATCTTATCGCAAAAAAAATACGCAAAGCCAAAACGGATTCGGCCCCACTTCCCGATACCCTAGCCGCTTTAAAAGAACGACCAGAAGTAGATAACCTGCTTGGTATTTATGCCGCCTTTGCCAAAGTTAGCAAAGAAAAGATTCTTTTAGAATTTTCTGGTCAACAATTTTCCCATTTTAAAACAGCTCTAGCCGACCTTGTTGTCCATAAGCTTGCCCCTATAACAGAAGAATTACGTCGCCTTCATCAAGAAAGCGGTTATATCGACTCTGTTTTGCATGATGGCGCTAAACGTGCTAGTATGCTCGCAGAAGAAAATATGAAAAAAATTCGTGAAATTATTGGATTTTTGCACAATACATAAAAATAATAAAACTAAAAACTGTAGAGAGCAAAAAAATCGTTTGTACAAAATAGAGAAAGTGCATGATTTCCAAACCCCAAAATCCGAAAAAAGAACCAAAGAAAAAAAACTTAGTTATTATCGATGAAACACCAGAGTGTCGGCGTGCCGTTGCGTTTGCCGCACAGCATGCCCAAAATACCAGTAGAACATTGGTATTACTTTGTGTCGTTGATAGTGTAGAATTTCAACATTTTCTGGGTGTAAACAACGTTATGCGTACAGAATCAAAGCAAAGTGCTCATAAAATATTAGGAGACATTGCCAGTGAAGTCCGCACCACCCATGCGCTTGAAACAGAAATAGTGGTGCGTGAAGGAAAAAAAATTGATGAGATTTCCAAACTGGTCGACGAAGATAAAAGGATTGCACTAATTGTTTTAGCAGCCAGTGGACATACAGAAGGACCAGGACCCCTTGTTCAATTAATCGGGAATAAAGGAACAGCTTTTTCAATCCCTGTCATTGTTATTCCTAGCAATCTTGCCGATGAAGATATTAGATCTATTGCCTAAAAAATATAATATTCTACAATGTAAGATCTTCCCAAGCCTTCATTATAAAAGGAGAATCTATGTTTATTCAAACTGAAACCACCCCAAACCCTGCAACTCTTAAATTCTTGCCAGGACGCGTGGTTCTTTCTGAGGGCGTATTAGAATTTCGTGACCGTGAAGAAGCAGCTAAAAACTCACCTTTGGCGGCTAAACTGTTTAATATTCCCAATATCAATGGTGTTTTTTTAGGCTATGATTTTATCACCGTAAGCAAAAAAGAAGGAGAATGGCAACATCTCAAGCCCGTCATTTTAGGCACAATTATGGAACATTTTCTATCCAATGAGCCAGTGATCACCACCAACGCTACAAGACAAGCACAAACCCATGCCCTTAACGAAGAATTTTATGACGAAAAAGATGCTGATATTGTCTTAACCATTAAAGAGCTCCTTGAAACGCGTATCCGCCCCGCAGTTGCCAATGATGGTGGAGATATTACTTTTCGCGGATTTGAAAATGGTATTGTTTATCTCAATATGCGCGGCTCCTGCGCTGGATGTCCCTCTTCAACGGCAACTCTCAAACATGGTATTGAAAATCTTTTACGTCATTTTATCCCTGAAGTTTTAGGCGTTGAAGCCATGCCACAATAAATATTAACCTCAATAGGTAAAATAACCACACCGATTGCCCCTCTTCAACAGCGCTCAAACATGGAATGTAAAGATCTTACGTCATTTTATTCCTGAAATTTTAGAAGTAAGCTATGCAGCCATAAAAATAGAGTACTGTTAAAAAAATCTGTCCAATAATGATACCTTCACTCACCTTTCACCTCCACATATACCTTAAAAAGCTTTCAAAGCTCCCTTTAGAAAACATACGTTGTTTCAACAAACCAATTTACGTACACAGAAGTACAACGCATGAGCGTACATTTTAAATTTATTTTATCTCATAATCTTGTCATGCAATTTTAATCAAGAAAACACGACCTCGTTACAAAAAAGCCCCCCAAAAAAGAAAACATTGCAAGATAGTGTGCCCATTTGCTTCATCTTTCTCAGCTCTCCAAACGACAAATCACGCAAAATACTTCTTGTAGCAAGCCGGCACCATCATCATATCTGCCAGCCCCCAATGTTGCGATAGCCCTTGGCACTTAAGACGATTCATAAGAGTCATTTTTAATCCTTTCTTGTACAGTTTTTACCCACACGCCAGCCCCGCTTGTGGTATGCAAGCAAGTGATTTTAATTGATTTAACATGGAACAGATTTGAAATGAGAGAATCCCACGTTATTCGGGGTTCTAACTCAATATAAATAATGCTAATTTATTATTATAAATCAATATGTTGTAGAAGAAAGTTGACAAAGATCACATTTTGCAACTTGAATGAAAATTCTGACATTCTTCTTATTTCAATTCTGTTTATGTTGCACCAATAAAAATCGTCCGCTTACACAGCACAAACTGGATAATAACAAAAACTATTTTTAATAGCGCTTATGCACACTTTTATAAGAGACTGTTGCAGAACTAAGAGCTGGAAAATGAATGACTGTACGACCTTGTCAAGATCATAGCGTCCTTTTTCCATTCTTAAAATCAAGAATTCCCCCCTATCATTTTCAATCTCATTTCCATAAATATGACGAAAAAGGTGTAACTATCCATAAAAAATAAATACATCGAAGCCAGATCTATTATGGTTGTTTGAGAAATTATCTGATAAAAAAGAAAGAATATTTTTTCAATTCAGCAGGAATAAGTTTGTCTACTTTACGGCGTTGTTCTTCTCATAAAGCGCATACTTTTATTGTTGCTTGTGAGTCAATATCCAGTCCCCTCATAACCGCATATTAAAAGAAAAGAAAGAGTCGCTATTTCTCTGCGATACATGGCTTTGCAATAAAGGAAAACATATTGCTTCTATCTGATTGGTGTAATCTATGAAACAAAAGAAGCCCATTGGAGAAAAATATGCCCAATTAGAGAAGAATGTAAAAATAGGAAACCAATGAAATGCAAAAACAATTGCAAGAAAATAAATGCCTAAACTTTTTTCACAAACTCCGACTTTAAACTCATCTGACCAATCCCTGGAATTTTGCAATCGATATTATGATCCCCATCCACCAAGCGAATATTCTTTACCTTCGTCCCCCCTTTTAAAACAGATGAAGCGCCTTTTACTTTCAGATCTTTTATCACCATAACGGTATCTCCGTTTGTTAAAATCTGACCATTGGCATCATAAACAGTATTGACAAGAACCGTATCATCGTTTTTTTGTGGCCATTCATGTGCGCATTCAGGACACACAAAATTTTCACCATCTTCATAAGTATAAAGACAATCACAACGAGGACATTTGGGATATTGGGTCATAAATTCCCCTTATTAAAAGAAAAATCATTCATTATGACTGGTCATAAAGCAAGAAGTGCTTATTGTCCATTATTTTAGAAAAATGTTTCCCTTTGTTTCAATCCTCATCTGTCAACAGTGTTTATGAATGCCCTCATCACATACCATACATGGGTTTATAAAAATGATTGATCATTATACAACTCAAATGAGTCCCCGCATATCATAAAATTTACGCATTTCATTCTTTCTAATAAATTAATCAAAATCATTTTCTTATACATCACCAATGCAATTAACGAATGGATAAAAAAACAATTAGAAAAGGAACATCTCTGAATAAAACGTTCTCAAAGAGCTAAAAACTATTGCAGCATTGAGAAACAAGAAAATGATGTCCCCAACTTAACCTTTTATTTAAGTAAAGATAACAGTCATAATGTTAGAGAACAGACTGATTTATGATCATAGTCAATGGTTTTGTATATTGAATGAGAGCCGATAAATAAGCTGAGATTCTCTCAACCCCTTTTACATTGAAACAACCAAAACCTTTTGCATGTTACAAGTAGGAAAAGCCGTGTAAAACGATTATCCAAAATACTAAATACTCTCAAATATAAGAGCCAACATTGAAAGCGGGCAAAGTGAATAATAGTGCCGTCTTACTCTCTCATAAGCGTAAAAATGGTGCTGCTCAATGAAGGGACGGTTATCCCTTTCAAAGCAACACGCATAAGATGCGTTTTTAGTGTCTTGAGAGAGAAGATTCTTTAAAACAAACATATGAAATGTGCAACAATGATCGTATTTTGTTTTGTATGAGAAACATTCCCCTATTAAACAAAAATTTCTATCAAGCCATTGAGCAAACCCATTGGACATAAATGCTCCGATTATACTCGATTATAATTTCCTACAGCATTTAGTTTTAAGAATCCGGCAGTTTTAGGAATCCGATTGATATGTAAGAGAGGAAAAAACAAAGAGAGCTTGAAAATGGAAGATCTCCCTTATGCACATAAAATCACACCCATGTGATCAATCATCATACCTTTACAAAAAAACATTCCAATGATCTTAAGTGATAATATCAGGGTGATCTCTCCCCAATGCTTGTTGTATGTTTAACAGTTTTAATGCCACCTGTTGCAAAGGTTTAAGAACGTCTTGCGGATTAAAATTGTGTTTGCGCGGATCACTTTCATATTGTTCAAAATAAAGCCGTAAAGTAGCACCTAGCGTCCCTGTTCCGGACAAACGAACCACCAACCGTGCGCCATTCTCGAAAAAAATACGGATACCTTGCTGCGTACTAACGCTCTGATCAACGGGATCATGATATGTAAAATCATCTGCTTTTTTGACGAAAAATCCAGCAATTTCAGTTCCTGCATGTGGTAAGTGCGCACGCAAATGCTCTATAATTTCCAAAGCTTTGTCTGCTTCGACTTCTTCATAATCATGCCGTAACGTGTAAAAACGCCCATAGGTGTGCCAATGCTGTTGAACAATTTGTGCGACAGTTTTTTCTGTTACCGCTAAAAGATTTAACCAAAATAATACAGCCCATAAACCATCTTTTTCGCGGATGTGATGAGAGCCCGTTCCAAAGCTTTCTTCACCACAAAAGGTTACTTTTCCCGCATCCAAAAGGGTTCCAAAAAACTTCCATCCCGTTGGCGTTTCAAAAAAGTTTAGTCCTTTTTTTTCCGCAACCAGATCAGCAGCACGCCCCGTCGGCATAGAACGTGCTATCCCCACCACGCCTTTCCGATATCCTTTAATGAGGTGTGCATGTTCAGCCATAATAGCCAAAGAATCCGAAGGCGAGACAAATTGTTGACGACCAATAATGAGGTTACGATCTCCATCACCATCAGAGGCTGCGCCAAGATCTGGTCCTTGCTCTGACATCAATAAATCATAAAGAGCCTTGGCATAAACCAAATTGGGATCTGGATGACCGCCTCCAAAATCTGGCAAAGGAATACCATTAACCACCGTCCCTTCAGAAAATCCTAAGCATTTTTCAAAAATTTCATGGGCATAAGGCCCTGTTACCGCATGCATGGCATCAAACCGTAAAGTAAGACCTCGAGCAACAGCCTTGGCAATACAGTCAAAATCAAAAAGCTCCTGCATCAAAGCAACATAATCAGCGACAGGATCAATAATATCAATCCGCATGGCTCCCATAAAGATCGTACCTTGCCTATCTAAATCAATATCTGGTGCTTCAAGAATTTTATAAAAAGAAAGACGTTGCGATGTTGCAAAAATAGCATCACATAAAGAATTAGGAGCGGGTCCCCCATTGGAAATATTATATTTAATACCACAATCTCCTTCTGGACCACCAGGATTATGGCTTGCAGAAAGAATAAGTCCACCATGGGCATGAGTTTTACGAATAAGATGCGAAACAGCAGGTGTAGAAAGAATACCGCCCCTTCCCATTTTAACACAAGAGACACCATGCGCCGCTGCCATCTTCAACACAATCTGAAGGATAGTACGATTAAAAGTGCGCCCATCCCCCCCAAGAATCAACATTTTTCCTTCAAGAGGCCCAATGTTATTAAAAAGAGACTGTATAAAGTTTTCTACATAATGGGGTTGTTGAAAAACAGACACTTTTTTGCGTAAACCAGACGTTCCCGGTTTTTGCCCCTCAAAAGCCGTAGTCAAAACTGTCTTTATGGTCATATCAATCCTTCATATTCTTTCCTATAATTTTAAGGTGAAGAGTATCCAAAGTCGACCATTAATTCTACTTGACGGAAGTGTGAAATATTTGCACACTCACCAGAAGTAAGAATTTTTAAAGAAGCCCTTTTATTTAAAACGCTTTTTGCCATATGTTTTTAAATAAGAAGGCTGTTTTAAAACAAAATTTTCGTAAAAGAATACAGGAGCATCATGATGATGAAAAAAACAGTTCCCAATGTAACATTCCACACACGCGTACGCGATGAATCAGTGGATGGAGACAATCCTTATCGGTGGCAAGAAGTTAACAGCGATGCTTACTTTAAAGGAAAGCGTGTTATTCTTTTTTCTCTTCCTGGAGCTTTTACCCCTACTTGCTCAACCTTTCAGCTGCCTGATTTTGAAAAACTCTATGATGAATTTAAACAAGCGGGTATTGATGAAATTTATTGTCTTTCCGTCAATGATGCTTTTGTCATGAATGCTTGGGGAAAAGCACAAAATATCAAAAATGTGAAATTAATTCCCGATGGCTCTGGTGAATTCACGCGCAAAATGGGTATGCTGGTTGCAAAAGACAATGTTGGTTTCGGCATGCGATCATGGCGCTATGCAGCTGTTATTAATGATGGTGTAGTTGAGAAATGGTTTGAAGAAGCAGGTTTTTCAGATAATTGTGCAACAGATCCTTACGAAGTTTCTTCACCACAACATGTTTTAAAAGCCTTGAAAAGCTAATTCCCCCAATCGTCTATTTAAACAAAATTTTACGACACAAATTTCCTGAGCAGGAGAATTTGTGTCGTTTACTTTTTGCAACATCATTCGTGAAAGCAGACACGATAAGTTGATTGTACGCCTTCTGTGAAAAAAGATTACAGCAATAATTTTTTCAATAAATATTTTATGTTTTAACTGCTTTGAAAAAGTTTGAAAAATTGCTGATGAAAAATCTGGACCCGTTGTGGGGCTAAAAAATCAAAGAGTTAACAGCTGTTGCACGCTATCAAAAAATGAGGATGCAATTGCCAAATGCGCAAATTCATGCAAAACTCTCTCAGAAACATCAAGGACTAACGTATTGATGAAATATGCAAGATCAATGCTAAATTTCTCATACTGAGAAAAACTTTGTATTGAACAATACTTTGATTTATAAAGATAATTTATAATTTTGCATATTGAATGAGAGGAGCCGAATATCATAAGAGTGTCTCATTTTATCCCTTCTTATATTGAATCCCTTAAAACTATTTTCTTGCTCATTAGCAAGTGGGATTGGCATATGAATAAACGATTAAAAAGAGTAAAAATACCTCTCGTAAACGCGCCAAAATACAAGAGCTATGAACATCATTACTGCAAAGTTCACAAAAGTACCAAGAAAGAAAATACAGATCAAACATTTGTTTGAAGAGGCGCACAGTTCAAATTAACTTATGTCTCATAAAAAGAAGCAAATATGGTATAAAAACTGCTCTGCATAAAGAACCATTCATGGAGAATATTAAATCAAAACAGATCCCGCAAACATTCCAATTCACATACCATAAACAGACTCATTACTGTTCTCATAGCCATTTATTCTAAGCTTTTATTTTTCTCTAAGAGAAAAACGGTTAAAGGAGTTGTTTATTCGGGTATTCTACCGTAAAGTGTGCTTCTATCTCTTCCTCTTCATCGAACTCAAAATCTTCATCACATTCAGGAAGACCAAAAATATCTGGATTGATGAAATAACAATCTTTTTTTGTCCCCTTCGCTACAATTTTATTTGTTTCTAATTCTTTGATACCTTCTTTAAAACTTTCAAAATTAAGATATTCTGGTTCTTGAATTGAAAGATCGCAAGTCAAAAATTCTTCAAGAATATCATGATCCAATGTTATCTGATCAAACCATAAATCCACATCATCCCCCTCATCTAACATTTTCCCTACCTGCCACAACATCACAAAAAATGCTTTCATACCACTAAATGATAGCCCAAAAATCATACGCCGACACGACGAGGCGCCTGAAAAGGTAATTTGAGGAAGATCTTCAAATCCGAAATTTGAAGGAGGAAGTTTAAATGATTTTCCAATATTCTCAGGTCTTTCAAGAATAAAGGGATTTCGTTCATAGAGCAGAGTAAAATCATATTGGACCATTTTCATTTCTCCGTTAAAGAATTGACTTTATGAAAAATGCATATTATTAGTAAGTTACCATCATGGCAGCTTACAATTCATCCAAACATGCTCCTGTAAAAAATTGTTCGATTTAAGTCATTCCATTGTTTTTTGAAGCTTAAAAAGTCTTTTAGGATAAAACGCTCTAGTTCTCCCTCCTTTTGCAATAAGGCTAGATTTTGTAATGTCCAAGAAGAGAACATCAAAGGATTTGATACTCATAGATGAGAATTCAAAGATGAAGCCAATATGAACTTGTCAATATTTTTATAAACTTTTGCAGAAGCGTTACGTGAAACCCTTTAATTTTCTCAGAGTTTTTGTTCGTTACAATTTTTTTTGCTCATTTTAACGCATTATCATCGCATCCTCAGAAGGGCACGTTTTATAGCAAATAGCGCTTATTTATCTCTTAAAAAATCTCTCTTTTATGCCGCACGCACTTCAAAACCCCGCTTTTGAACGCGTGCACCAACACGTATAAACGAGCAAAGCACAAATTTTAAAAATTGAATTTCAAATTTCCAAAATATTTCGAACAATCACTTCGATAAAGACTTTTACCATTATCATTTTTGGGCGGCTAAAATATCCTGTACTGTTTTGACCAATTGTTCTTCATCAACCGTCACTTGTGCTGGTCGACTTTCACGCCATGTTTGATTATCCTTAATTTCATGAGACAAACGCGCCCCTTCAATCAAATCTTTAATCTGTATTTTTCCGCTCTCACGTTCTTGTGAGCCTTGGATAACCACACAAGGCGCTTGGCGTCGATCTGCATATTTCATCTGCGCTTTTATCCCCGATGCCCCCAAATAGAGCTCAGCACGAATTCCCGCACCACGCAACTGCATCACCATTTTTTGATAACCAGCAACCGCCTCTGGCTCTTTATCCATCATCAGCACCACAACCGGCCCTGTTGTCTCCTTCATAGGCAACTTTCCAAGATTTTGCAAAGCAGCGATCAAGCGTGAGACCCCGATTGAAAAACCTGTTGCTGGAATGTTTTCACCACGAAAGCGTGCCACCAATCCATCATAGCGCCCACCACCACCAACGGAGCCAAAAACAACTTTCTGCCCATCATCATTGAAAACATCAAACAGCAACGTAGCCTCAAAGACAGGACCTGTATAATAATCCAGTCCACGCACCACCGATGGATCAATCTTGATACGATTCTGAAAGCCATTTGCGGCAAAAATTGCTTGCATTTCCTCAAGCTCACGAATTCCCTCACGCCCTTGAACATGATCACCAACCACTTCTTTAAGAGTCTCAAGCGTTTCTTCTGCTGTTTCAGCTCCAGCAGCAGTTAAGGTAAGAATACACTCAATCTCTTTTTCCTTAAGCTCCGCCCCTTTTGTAAAGTCACCACTTTCATCCAAACGCCCTTTTCCCAAAAGCAAACGCACCCCTTCAGAACCAAATTTATCCAGCTTATCAATTGCTCTTAAGACAGTT
This sequence comes from Bartonella sp. AC130YNZD, assembly GCF_042196865.1. Lineage (NCBI taxonomy): Bacteria > Pseudomonadati > Pseudomonadota > Alphaproteobacteria > Hyphomicrobiales > Bartonellaceae > Bartonella > Bartonella sp. AC130YNZD. The sequence goes on along the minus strand of NZ_JBHIQZ010000009.1, from coordinate 2,276 downwards.
AAGCGCTTTTCAGCCTGCTCATTTCCCCAAAAACCAATTTTCTCTAAAACACAATCGAGAATTTTTCGGTTGTTCAGACGAATGGCATATTCATTATGCTGAAACCCTAGTTTTTCCAAACTATCGGCTGCCATCATACAAATTTCGGCATCAGCTGCTACCGTTGGTGTTCCAACAATATCCGCATCAAACTGCATAAATTGCCGAAACCGCCCTGGACCTGGTTTTTCATTGCGAAAAACAAAGCCAAGACGATAACTGCGATAAGGCTTTGGCAAAACTTCAAAATTCTCGGCAAAATAACGAGCAAGAGGCGCGGTAAGATCATAACGCAAAGACATCCATTGCTCATCATCATCTTGTAGCGAAAAAACGCCCGCATTTGGACGATCTGAATCCGGTAAAAACTTACCCAGCACATCTGTATATTCAAAAATTGGTGTTTCCAGTGCTTCAAAACCATAAAGTTCATAAACTTCACGAATTTGCTCAATCATTGTTTCAGTTGCATACAACTGTGCACTTGTACGATCAACAAAACCCCGGGGTAAACGGGCTTTGGTTTTTTCTTGTTTTGATAACATATTTTTCTCTAACAACAATATATATATATTCACCGATAATGTGTGTCTATCTTATAGAAACAAACGCTGCAATAACTTTATCAACTGGAAACTGGTAACAATATACATAAGCTTTTGCTTTTAAAAGATGCAAACCTTTACCCTTAAGGCAATCTCTTGAAAATATTTGCATTTTCAATAGGAACATAGCCCCCCGCTCAACATGAAATGCCCGCTTAACATTCAATGAAAAGACATCTGTGCTTGTTGAAAGAAACCTCAAAGCGACTGTTGATTCTGGATAAATCGGAAGCATCCCCCTCAAAAGCCCTCCCTTTCAGAATTCTTCAGATTTATTACAGATGCAAAAATCCTCAAGACACCAGTGTGCTTTGCGCTTGTTCTGCAAAATGATTGATAACATTTTTTAAATCAACAATATTTCGTCCAGCATCTGTAATAGAGCGTGATACAGAGGGAATAACATTCTGCCAAAGTCTTTGTGGAAATTGATTTGCTAGTTGTGTCATTGTTCCACCTTGAGCGCCAATACCCGGAACAAGAAACAGACTATTTTTTAACTGCTCGATTGTGTCTTTTGATTCAGATCCTAATGTCGCTCCTATAACCGCACCTATGGGGCCAATATTATGATGAATAACCGAAGACTGACTATTATAATCACAAATACACTGTGCAAGATGAAGAGAGAGTGTCTGATCACCAATAAGCGCATTTCGTATTTGTTTCCCCTCTGAATTAGAAGACTGAACAACCACAAAAACCCCTGCTCCTGTTTCTTCTGCAACCTTTATCAGAGGAATAAGAGCATCAAAACCCAAAAAAGGATTAACTGTCATGGCATCCACCTTGAACGCACTACTTGGACCAAGCCAAGCCTTACCATAGGCTTCAGCAGTAGAGCCAATATCCCCCCTTTTTGCATCCGCCAGAACCAATATGCCTTGTTCGTGTGCATTTTCAATCAGTTCTTTGAGAGCTTGAAGACCTTCCACACCATATAATTCAAAAAATGCGACTTGCGGCTTTATAATACCCACTTTACCAACAACTGCTGTTAAGAGAATATCACAAAAATCTTTTAGACCTTTATAATCAAAGCTTAGTTTCCACGATTGCAAAACTTTATGGCTCGGATCAAAGCCAATACAAAGAGGTCCATAGATTTCACGATTTTTAAAAAAAGTTGAACGAAACATTTTATATCCTAACAAGATCTCTCTTTAAACTTTTTGATACAATCAAAAAGAAAAGCATTTGTCAAAAGAATACAATAGCGAAAACACAAAGAAAAAGCTCTCTATACAAAATGTGCTTTTATTTATGAAACATAAATATATTCCCATTCGTAACGCTTATCATATGTTTATCAACCAAAACATTGTCATGAGATAAAAATTCAAATTTATGAAAGAATATAAACAAAACAGCATCTATATTATAATGACCTCATAAAGCCCTATAGGCATGCCTTGTCGTTTTCACCCCCCTTTTTATGATCAACAAAAACTCTCTATGAACGCGCTTTAAACAAAAGTTTCAAAAGAAAATGCCCCACCATGATGATCTCGATCTTAACTTTAGATCTTTCCTATTCCTTTTGGCGCATATCTATTCCCTTTTGGAACATAATTAGCAAAAAGGCATTGTATCTCCAGCATATTCAAGGAGATAAAACATGGAAACTCGCAT